>CAJXGR010000371.1 GCA_913053665.1 uncultured Spirochaetia bacterium | reverse complement strand
TAAAGAACCAAAGTTTTATTACCCTATCGGGAACTTGATTTTTAACGCCTCCTTAGACTCAGTCTATTCCTTCTGACCCTTTTAGATTCACCCATTCCATGCAAAAGATTCCTGGTTTCTAACTATTTTTCACAAACTTTACAAAAATCATTCACATGACAGTATATTATAGTTAATAACATAAGTTCTTGGTTTGATTTGTTAAATTCGGGAAGAAAATTAAATGCAAGTCAGTCGTACGATAATCAAAGTCGAACTCACGTTAATTAAATAGATGATAAGTGTTTAATAGGAATTATTGAGGATATTTACAAAGTAAAAAGATCAGGATGTATAAAATCGTGAAAAGATTATTTATTTTCCTGTTTGCAGGAGTCCTTTTGCTGGGTTCCTCCAGTGAAAAAGGATTTCCTCAAGATTCTGGAGATGGCAGTGATCTGGATATTGTCGTCACCTGGAGTCCTATAATTGGGACAAAACGTGGGCAAATCGTGAGTTTCACATACGGTTCAAAGATTATCCGCAATGGAGCTACAGTTGCACCAGGTCTAAAGTTTAATCTAGAAGTCCGTAAGAAGGGTAAGTATTATTTATATATCCTAAAACTTGATTCTAAAAAGCGATTAAGCGTTTTGTTTCCTCATAAATCCCTTGCACAAAAGAATCCAGTGGAAAAGGCATTCTTTCTAGCCAATTTGGTCGTAAAACTGGGAAAGAACAATACTATATATTTATATCGTCAAAACGTCAATCTACTTTGGAAAAGCTGATGCAGGATGTACCCGCTAGTGGCACTCCATTGACCGATCGACTAAAGAAAAAGCTTAAAAAAGCCCAAAGCCTGAGACTACTGACGATCAAATACAACTTTGATGTTCAATCCAATGATTATGATGAATACGATTAATAAGAAGGTGTTATAGTGAAACGAATCCTCTTAACACTCTTTCTCATCTTGATAATGTTCACCCAGTCCTTCTCGGAGACGGCAAGAGAGCAGAAAGGACGTCATATAAAAGAAGTAAAACGTCTTAGGGCAAGGCACTTAAGAGAACGTCGACTCCTGCTCATGAGATTGAGACGCCTAAGAAGTCATAGAAAGCGAAGGAAACGATCTTTCAGAAAACGAAAGAGGAAAAGAAGAGTCCGTCGACGGAAAAGATCCTACAGGATAAGTAAATATAAATATATAAAACGTGGCAAGACTTTCTACAGCCTTAAAGCCGCCCTAAGAAATCCCAGACGGGTCTATCACCTGGATTTATCCGGATTAGAACTATCTGAATTGCCCCCCCAAATAGGACGATTCACACGACTTCGATCCCTAAACCTTACGGACAACCGACTCAAAAAACTTCCCCCTGAAATCTTGAGGCTCACTCAATTAAGAGAGCTTCATATTGAAAATAACCTGTTGATCCTCCTCCCCCAGGGCCTTGGAAGACTTATCCACTTAGAGGATCTAAACTTGAACAGTAACCTGTTAAGAAAACTACCTGGCACGATGAATCGTCTAAGAAATCTTGGAAAACTTCATTTAGCCAAAAATGAAATCACTCTGTTTCCTGAAGTGATCTACAAACTCTCCCATTTAAGTGTTCTTGATCTTGCTAACAATAGACTCATTCAGATACCCAATAAAATCTTCAAGCTCATCCGTTTAAGGAAATTCGATCTAAAGGGCAATGGTTTAAATCCCAATCTCATAAAGAGGATCAAACATGGGCTCCCACGGTGTCGCGTGACAGGATAAAATCTGTCATAAGCCATGAAGAAGAGTTTTATGGAAATTATTTAAGTAAGTCGATTGACAATACTTTTGTTTTTATATACTTTTGTATCAAGACGTTTAGTTCCAGGTTATTCGGCCTAGACAAATGATGGCCTTACAATTTTTATGACTTCCCCAGGTCAGACCATAGACGAGGAAGACTAAACAATAACCCGTTGAATCCTTTCATTCAGGTTTAGATCTCGATAAATGGTGTAATACATGGTTCCTGTTAAAATTGCTGATATTTCTCTCTCTAATTTGGGTTTTGTGGTTTTTTTAAAGCATTTGGATGAAGAAAAAACCCTCCCAATATTTATTGGAGTGCCGGAAGCCCAGGCTATTGCCGTCCAGTTCAATAAACTTAAAACACCCCGACCCCTAACCCATGATCTATTAAAGAACATTCTAACCCTCCTGGATTGTAAGATCTCTAAAGTGGTGGTCAATGATCTTATAGATAATACCTTTTATGCTAAAATCTTTTTAGAAAGCAAAAGCGAGAAGTTCCAGGTAGACTCCCGTCCCAGTGACGCTATCGCCCTGGCCTTAAGATTTGAAATCCCCATCTATGTGGAAGAAAAAGTGATGGAAGTGGGTGCCGTGAAAGTCAAAAATGATGAAGAAGAAATGGAAAAAGAACCCCCCAAAACACAGCTGGAAATCCTTCAAGATCAGTTACAGACAGCTGTCGCAGAAGAACGTTATGAGGAAGCAGCGAGAATCCGTGATGAAATCAAACGGGTATCTGGTCAGAACTAACCTTTCTTAACCTCCTTTTTATGAGTCTTGATCTCTTTTTTGTGGATCATAATAATCTTCTTGAGAGCCAGTGGGTGAGGGACCTTCCTATTATAACTGTATTTAGTGGATTTGCTATTTTGCCATTTCCCTTTTTCTCCTTTGGTGACCCAATAATCATAAAAAATACCATGAATCAGTGCTTTACCCAACAGGTTTGTTAATTTAAACTTCTCAAACTGCCTTAAACGCCCTTTATAGGTATAGGTTTTGCCCTTTAGCGTCGATATTCTGTACTCTACAGGGTAAAAAAGATAAGCGGTTGACTTTTTATCCTTTCCTTGTAGTTTTGTCTCCTGCCAGCTGATAATCTCTATTTTTGATATGTCTTTATAGGCCACTTTCTTGCTGTATGAAAAGTCACCTTTTCGGGTGACCACAGATAAATGATTTTGCTTCAAACGGATCGACCCTTTTGTACGGCTTCCTTTGGCCAGGACGATTTCCACCTCATAGATATAAAAGGTTTGCTTTTCTTTATTATTATTCTTATTGGTGAGGCGATTGGATGGATTAGGGATTTTGGGTATTTTTGGAGGCTTCGGTATCCGGATCGAGTAAGCCATTTGTGAATATACTAATAAAATAAGTGATAATGAAATAATGATACTTTTCATATCCCCTCCCAAGTACGATTATTGCTAGTGATAACTGCCTCTAGTGTAGCATCAATGCTGATTTGATGGATTCATTTGATGTGTAGGGGCGACCCGGCTGGTCGCCCCTATACATCAAATGAGACTTGAAGGAACACTGGAGGCTTTCAATTCACTTCCACCTGAACCAGGGCCACATCATCCTCGAATTCGTCCTTTCCCGAGTATGCCTTCACTGTGTCAATCAGATAATCAAAAACCTTGTCTCCATCCATTTTGCACGTCTCTTTATAGGCTTTTCTCAACCGGTCGATTCCGAATATATCACGGTTTGGGTCAAAAACTTCGAGAAGGCCATCTGTAAAAAAAAGAAGCCGATCTCCCGAATGGAGTTTGATCTCCCG
>CAJXGR010000370.1 GCA_913053665.1 uncultured Spirochaetia bacterium | reverse complement strand
TAAAACCGGTTCAAAAGCCAATTTAGCCAATCCTTATTTTAAATCATTGAGAATCTTATCCACCTTCTCGGGGGTAAGATTTTCATAGTAATCCTCATTAATCTGTATAGCAGGGGCTGTCCCACAACTCGCCAGACATTCAACCTTTTCCAGAGAGAACTTCCCGTCTGCTGTCCGTTCACCTATCTCAATATTTAACTTCTTTTTGATATGTTCTACAATCTCCAAACTGTCTTTCAAGGCACACATCAGGGTGGCACACACCATAATCCTGTAACGACCGTGCCATTCGCGATTGTAATGAGTATAAAAGGTCAAAACCCCATAAACATAGGCAGGCGATAGATCTAAAAGATCCGCCACCAATTTGCAACCCTCCGTGTCCACATAGCCGAATTCTTCTTCAACCAGCCGGAGTGTTGGAAGAAGTGCCGCTTTTTTATTCGGAAAGTGAGTCAGGATTTCTTCATACTCATCCATTTTTTCTTTGGAAAATTGCTTCGACATATACCTACCTAGCGGTCCAGCTCACCGGCAATAATATTAAAAGTACTTAAAACAGCTGGTATATCAGCGATTAAATGTCCCTTTATCATCTGATTAAAGCTCTGATAATTGATAAGAGAGGGTGGTCTAACCCGAATCCTGTAGGGACTGCTTTTTCCAGCGCTTACTATATGGAAGCCCAGTTCCCCATTAGGAACTTCAGTACTTGAATAGACTTCTCCCCTGGGAGGGGTGATCCCATGAAAGTCTCCCGGCATGATCACCTTAAAATGATGGATGAGAGCTTCCATATTGTTATACACCAGATTCTTGTCGGGGAGTATTTTTTTCTTGTCAAAATAATTCACTTCACCCTCTGGTAATGCCTTGAGGGCTTGTTTTACAATGGATACACTTTGTCTCATCTCTTCCATACGGACTAAATACCGGGCAAAACTATCCCCGGCCGTCTCAACCGGGATGACAAAGTCAAAGTCTTCATAGGAAGAATAGGGCCTGACTTTACGAAGATCATAGTCCACACCACTGGCTCTAAGCATAGGTCCCGTGACACCATAGTTCAAAGCATCTTCCCCAGATAGATAGCCAATTCCCTTACACCGCTCTATAAAGATCCGATTCCCGCTGAACATCAATTCAATTTCCCCAATACATTTTTCAATGGTCCCAAGGACTTTGGTGACTCTCTCTTCAAAATCAGACGGCACATCAAAGGCTAAACCACCCACGCGAGTGTAGCTTGTTGTCAGTCTTGCTCCTGTCACGGCCTCAAAAATATCATAGAGCTTTTCCCGTTCCACAAAGGTCCAGAGGAAAACACTAAAGGCGCCAAGATCCATACCCTGAAGCCCAACACAAAGAATATGATCGGCAATCCGGGACAGTTCAGCCATGATCACCCTGATGATTTGGGCTCTTTTGGGTATTTCAATGCCTAAAAGCTCTTCTACAGCAATGGCAAACCCTATATTATTGCTCAGAGGGGAGATATAGTTCATCCGATCGGTTACCGTAATGAACTGATTGTAACTATGAAGCTCACCCAGCTTTTCAAACCCGGTGTGAAGAAAACCCATTTCAGGCTCTACGTTTAAAACCGTCTCTCCATCGGTTTCGATAATAAGCCTCAATGTCCCATGGGTGGATGGATGGGAAGGCCCAACGTTTAATACGATCTTGTTCTCCAGTCCATCGTCTTCTATATCAAATTGGTATCCGTGTTGTTGATAATTACTCATAAATCAGTCGTTCTCTATTTTATTATAGATGTTGTATTTAGGAAATTGACTCCGTTCCCCAAGACCCTTTAGAGGATAATCTTTTCGCAATGGGTTTGACCCATAATCCTCAGGCATCAATATTCTTTTGAGATTTGGATGGTCGATAAAGCGTATTCCAAACATATCATAGACCTCACGCTCTGTGAAATCGGCCCCTTTATACTCATTATAGATGGAATGGATAGCCGGATCGCTTTCTGGAACAAAGGCACGTATCTTAATCCGACAGTCATGGACTATTGAGTAGAAGATGTAGATCACTGCAAATCGTTCCAGGCAGGCCTCATCATCATATTCGAGATAGTCAACACCTGAGACATCGACCAGCAAGGGAAAATTGAGGCGAGAATCCTGATGAATACAGGATACAAGGGTGAGTATATCCTTCCCATGGATATCTACACTGAGTAAGCCACGAAAGTCGTGGTGGTTAACGATTAGGTCCCCCATCATTTCTTGCAATAATGACAGGAGCTTTTCATTTTCTAGTCTTGACATAGATCAATTTCCATGAATACGGTCTTGAATCCGTTCTGTGCTAATTTTCTTCTGTATAAACATTAAGGCATCGAGCAAGGCTTCAGGACGGGGTGGGCAACCTGGTATATAAACATCCACCGGAAGGAATTGATCGATTCCCTGGATCAGTGTATAAGTATCAAAAACGCCCCCCGAAGAGCAACACGCACCCATGCTGATCACCCACTTGGGTTCGGGCATTTGCTCATAGATCCTTGTCAGAACAGGCATCATCTTGATAGAAATCCGTCCCGATACCAGCAGGAGGTCTGATTGACGGGGTGAAAAGCGTATCACCTCGGCTCCAAAGCGGGACATATCATAACGTGAGCATAAAGTGGCCATCATTTCGATAGCACAACAGGCTACTCCAAAAGGCATTGGCCATAACGAGTTCTTACGCGCCCAATTCACGACTTTATCTAATTGAGTGGTGATAATGCCACCCATCTTGCTTTCAAGACCCATAGAGAATCCTCTCTTTAATCATGATTCTATCAATGCCCTACAAAGCTGTATATCAATCTAATACTTCTAATCCCAGTCGAACACTCGTTTTTTTAAGATATAGATCAGTCCAATTCCCAAGATAAATAAGAAAAAGAACATTTCAAAGACGGCAATCATGCTCATTTCTTTGAACGTAACGGCCCAGGGGATCAAAAAAACGGTCTCAATATCAAACAATATAAAAAACGTGGCGATTAAGTAGAACTTGACGTGAAACTTTCTCCTATGACTATCAAAAGGCTCGACGCCGCATTCATAGGGTTCCAGCTTTTGCTTTGATTTCCTGCGGGGGCCAAAATATTGAGCCATCATGAGAAAGCTGAGGGCTAAGCCGATGACAACAATGGAATAAATAAGGATTGGGAAATAGTTTTCTTTCATGGACAGCCAATTTCAACTTTTCGACAGTGTGTATTTCAAGTGATAGCTAACAGAATTCGATAGTATAAAGCTCAGAAAATGACGAGTGAATTATAACTAAAAATTAAAATTGGGTCAAGTTTCTATAATTAGAATATACTTTTTTTTCGATTTATTACCCTCATTATTTATGTAAAACCCCATAAGCCAAAATACATATGTAACAACTTTTCCAGCCGTATCATCCTAAACGCTGTCCCTGGAGCTAAAAGCTAAATGGTTGAAACAATCAAAATAGTCTTATTCCATATCCAGCTTATTCTTAATCTCATGGATCAAATCCCCGACCTTCTCCTCCACTTTTAAGGGGACGCCTGATTCCTGAGTCATCAACTGTATGATAGAC
>CAJXGR010000369.1 GCA_913053665.1 uncultured Spirochaetia bacterium | reverse complement strand
GCAGGGATTAAACTATTTCCAAAGACATAATTATAAAAAAGCCTTAAACAATATGAACCCGCTTCTTAAACACTATCCACGGTCCAAGTATGGTTTGGAAGCCCGGATTATAAAAGGTAAGTCTCATATCGGCCTTCGACAGTACTCAAAGGGATACTCATAGGCAGGAATGAGTCAAAATATTTGATATAAAGACCCTCCCAAAATACAGGATACCTTTTTCAAGGTTCAACCATTATGCTAGCAATGAGAATGATGAATATTACGATTTGTACAATAGTATTATATAGTCTGCTTAGTATAACATTCTCAACGACTCTTTTCTCGATGGAACCAATTATTCTTAAAAATACGCTAGAGAAATACCCTCTAGGTTTTCACCTGGAATATCTTGAAGATAAAGAGAAAATCTGGACTATAAAAGATGTCACATCAGATAAACTCTCCAAACTCTTTGTGAGAAATAAAGTAAAGAATCCCAGCTTTGGTTTTACGGATTCAGCTTATTGGGTCCGTTTCACAGTAAAAAACCCTCTAGATAACGAATACCAGTGGTATCTTGAGATAACTGAAGCCATCGTTGGTCAAATAGACTTATATATCCCCCAAAAGAACCATCAATATGTCAGTAGAAGAGGAGGTGACCATTTTCCATACTCTGAGAGAGAAATCAAACATAGAAACGTCCTCTTTTCCTTCACAGAAGCTATTCATGAGCAAAAAACCTATTACATTCGCTTTGAAACCAGTGATCCTATGATCCTTTCACTTACTATGTGGTCTCCGTCAGCTTTTTTAGAAAAAACCACCTATGAATATATTGTGCTTGGCCTGTATTATGGAATCATTCTAGTTATGATATTGTATAATCTCCTACTATATCTTTCTATAAGAGACATAAGCTACCTCAATTATATCCTGTTCATTTTCGGGATGATGACATTATATTTGACACTTGATGGAATCAGTTTTCAGTACCTGCCCTTTGATTTAGGTTTTTGGATGAATCATAACGTGTCCTCAATTGTTTATTTTACGACTGTCTGGATCTTTCAATTCACACGTTCATTTTTAAATATAACTAGACAGGATTCTACACTCTATAAAATAATCTTGTTTTTTACTTTTTTAGGTCTTTCAGGATTTCTAGTCTCCCTATTTATAACAAACTATATTATCATGCATTCGGCGGCTGTATTCGTAATGATTACTGCTGGAGTAGCGATTACAGCAGGGTTTCTCCGCTTTAAAAAAGGATATCGACCCGCCCGTTATTTTCTAATCGCCTGGTCTACATTTGTTATAGGAATTATAGTTTTTGCATTGAGAGCTTTTGGTCTCTTATCTGATAATATTTTCACTCATCATACTATGAAATTGGGTTCAGCCATAGAAATAATATTCCTTTCCCTTGCTCTTGCCGACCGGATCAACATTATGAAGCGTGAAAAGGAAAATGCCCAGGCTGAGGCTATTGATAATCTCCACAAAGCAGATAAACTAAAAGATGACTTTTTAGCCAATACTTCCCACGAATTAAGAACCCCACTTAATGGTATTATTGGCATCACAGAGTCTTTACTTGATGGCGTTGGGGGAAAACTCACTCCAAAGCAGGAAAGGAATCTATCAATGGTTGTAACAAGTGGCAGGAGGCTTTTTCATCTAATTAACGATATCCTTGACTTCTCCAAACTGAAACACAAAGATATTATGTTGGAAATGAACCCCCTGGACTTATACACCCTGACAGAAGTCGTGTTAAGTCTTTTTAAGCCATTAATAAAAGGAAAGTCATTAAAACTTGCCAATTCCATTGACCCTGAATTATCCCCCGTATCAGCCGATGAGAACAGAGTTCAGCAAATAATGTATAATATAGTGGGTAATGCCGTCAAGTTTACAGAATCGGGTATCATTAACGTAGAGGCGAGTCGGCGACTTGCCCCTACGGGAGAGGAATATGTGGAGGTTTCTGTTTCTGATACGGGGATAGGAATACCAGAGGATAAAATAAACAGGGTTTTTGAGTCTTTTGAACAGGTCGATGGCTCAACGTCTAGAGAATATGGTGGTACGGGTATAGGTTTAACCATTACCAAACAGCTTGTTGAGGCGCATGGGGGAGATATAAGGGTGGAATCTATTGTTGGGACAGGGTCCAAGTTTATTTTTACTCTAGCCCTTGCTCATGTAGGGGCAATTCATGAATTGCCCCTACAACAGCTTCTCAGCCCACCTTTACAGCAGACAACAGATGCTGAAGAGCTTACTGAATCAACTTCACAAGAATCAATGAATGCAAAAATACTCGTTGTGGATGACGATCCTGTTAATCTGGAAGTCGTTATAAACCATCTTTCCCTTCAAAAATACTCCGTGACTCAAGCACTCAGTGGAGCGGATGCCCTGGATCTCATAAAAGAGAATGATAAGTTTGATCTTGTTTTGTTAGACGTGATGATGCCCAAAATGAGTGGATATGAAGTGTGTGAGAAAATAAGAGACAATTATGATTTGAATGAAGTGTCTATTATTATGTTAACAGCTAGAAATCGAGTGTCCGACCTTGTTTCAGGCTTGGATTCCGGGGCAAATGATTATATGACCAAACCGATTTCAAAAGCTGAACTCTTGGCCAGAACCAGGACCCAGATCAACCTGGTCCAACTTTATGAAAAGAAGATCCGTCTTGAGAAGGAATTTACAAGGCTCACGACAAAAATACATAGCTCCCTTAAAAATAAACTGGATGCAGCACAAAACTTTCTACTTCACTTCACTCAGTCTGATAAAACTAACACCGATGACTTGATTCATCTGGAAAAACTAATATCCCATTGCAGCAGAGAGAGTAAAAACATTTTATTTATCATCGCTAATAGAGAATGTACTCTAGGAACTCTTTATGAGGAATTAAACCTTAAAACAGAGTTATCTTTTTATATTTTAGAGATTTCATACACCATCCAGAAAAACTATCCTGATGAGAATATCATTATCAAGCCCGATGCTGTGCAATATATATTAGATATTTACACTGAATGTCTTGATAATATTGTTAAACATTCCTCTGCGATCAATGTGGATATTTCCATTGATTACACAGATAATCAGCTGACTCTGTCAGTCAGGGATGATGGTGTTGGGTTTAATTATCTTAAGCAAAAGGAAAAAGCGGATTCCTACGGTTTGGATATTTTCGATCAACTGACTCAAGACGTGAATGGTTCACTTAGCATTCATTCGACTCCTGGGGAGGGTACATCAGTAAAATCATCTGTTAGCAATGACTAATTCCATCTGAAACTCGTATGATGGATAAGTCAGTAAAATCACATCAGTAGTTCTCCCTAAAATATGAAAAACTATGGAAACTAACTTTTTTACCCTATTGTCACTAGTCGTGACCGGCCTATTTTCTGTTTTTATTATCTTAATGGATATTGAAAGTATTAAACAACCTATAGATGGGTGAATGAAGCGAGACTTTTAGATATACTAAACGATTATGATTTGTCATAGTTCCCTTCGACAAGCTCAGGGAACAGATTGGCCGTTGAGCTTGTCGAAACGACCAAA
>CAJXGR010000368.1 GCA_913053665.1 uncultured Spirochaetia bacterium | reverse complement strand
CGCACAAAATTGCTGGATTCGTAACTCTTCTTCAGTATCAGCAAATAGTGGCAATGGCGAGATAAGGCTTAATACAATTATTAATGAAGTTATTCTTTTAAACATAAAATGAATCCTTTTAGATAAAAATATAAAACTTTTGAAATACTACTGTATTGACACCAACAAATTGACTCAATCACTGATAAAATATAAGCTTCGTTCTTAGACGTTTCTAATATCACTCAATCAATTGATCGATTTCATTATTATTGGACGGACAGCGGGGAGGAATTGGGGGAATATTTTTTAAATAAAAAATAACTAGTCTTTCTAAGTTTTTAAAGTCTTTAATAGGAGTGAGATCACTAATTGGAGAATAAGCCAGTTCAAGACTTTCTAAGTTTGTAAGGTCTCTAATAGGACTGAGGTCTTGTACTCCGGTCCCACGTAAGCTCAGATCTTTTAAGCTCTTACATTCTTTGAGCGGGGAAAGATCTTTCACAAAGGTTCCACTAAGATTAAGTACTTTTAAGTTCTTAAGTCCTTTTATAGGGTTGAGATCCGTCACTTTAGTCCCATAAAGGTTAAGCTCTTTTAGGTTCTTAAGCCCTTTTATAGGAGTGAGGTCACTGACTACTTCATTCATAACAAGACTCAGATATTCCAGGTTCTTGAGTCCTTTTATAGGAGCGAGATCTCTCACTTTAGTCCCACTAAGATCAAGACTTTTTAAGTTTGTTAGTCCTTTTAGAGGAGAGATATCACTCACTTTAGTCCCATTAAGACTAAGTTCTTCTAAGTTTTTAAGCGCTTTTATGGGGGTAATATCCCTCACTTTTACAGCCTTCTTCATAAAAGTAAAGCTAAGAGATTCCAAATCTTTAAGTTCTTCAAGAGTATGATCTCTTCCTAAACTTTTCAGCCATTTTTGGGTGGCTTTTAAAGCTTTATTTGTGGTGAAAAAACCGTGGGAGGACCGAATATCACAATGAGGGATAGCCTTAAATAGCCTGATCACCCCTCCTTTGGTGACTTTTGTTGATTTAAGATTAAGATCTTCTAGATTCTTAAGGGATTTTAGGTGGATTAAGCCTTTGTCAGTCACTTTTGTGTTGTCAAGATAGAGCACTTTGAGGTTTCTTAAGGCTTTTAGGTGGACTAAGCCAGCGTCGGTTACTCGTGTGTCCCCAAGGCTAAGTTCATACAGAGATTTTAGAGGTTTTAAGTGGACCAGTCCGGTGTTAGTAACTTTGGTTCCGTCAAGATAAAGCACTTTAAGGTTTCTTAAGGTTTTTAGCCGATATAGACCATTGTTTGTGATCTGTGTTTTACGTAGGTCAAGTAGTTCTAGGGATTTTAAGGCCTTTAAATGGACTAAACCAGCGTCGGTGATTTTTGTCCCATAAAGGTTAAGCTTTTTTAGGGATTTCAAGGCTTTTAGGTGGACTAAACCCGCGTCGGTCACTTGTGTACCTTCAAGGATAAGCACTTTCAGGGATTTTAGGGATTTTAAGTGGACTAATCCTGCGTCGGTGACTTTTGTCTCTAAAAGATTAAGTTCTTGTAGGGATTTGAGTTCCTGAAAGGTATAGTTTTTGTTTTTTAGCTTTTTTAACCAACGCTGTGTAGCTCTTAAATCCTTTGTGGATTGTGCCATCAGACTATTTGTACTCAGCAAAATTAGACTGACTAAGGTGATTAATATAGTTTTTGTTTTCATGTTACTCTCCTTAATTGATAGGAAAAATGATACTACAAGAATGAGACAAAGTCAAGGATTATCTTTTAGTGGACATAATGGAGTTTATAGATTAGATTTCTTTTGGGGCAGATTGAATTCTTTACTCTTAATTTTTATGAGTTCAAGTATTTCGTTCGTTTCCATTGATGACCTCTTTGTGTTTCAAGCTTTTTGGATTTTTGGCTTAGAGGTGTGGAAATGGTTAGGAATTGATAATTATAATTTTTGTTGCCCAAGGGATCTATGCTTATCTTTGCTATAAGACAAAAAGAATGGTTAAGGATGGTTATTTATGAACAAGTCACTGGATCACTACATTGAACTTTTGGACCATCATAAACTTAAATTAAAAGAGAAATCTCATGTTTCAGAGATTGGAATCTTTGGCTCTTTTGTAAAAAATGAGAGTAGAAAAGATAGTGATATTCTTGTGGATTTTGATAAACCCATTGAACTTAGTTTTTTTGAATTAAAAAATTATCTTGAGACTACCTTAAGCAGGTGTGTGGATCTGGTTTTCAGGAAAGGGATTAAAGCAATATTGAGAGACGATATTCTTAAAGAAACCATTTATATATGAGGAAAAGGGATTTTCATTTATGGGCGTATTTTTCTGGAAAAATCATTGCCTTTTGTGCAAATCTCTTCCAGGGATTGATTTTCCCAGAGAGTTTTTCTCCACTCGGTGTAATCAAACTTATCTTGTTTGATCAAAATAATAAACTTTTCTACTTCAAGGCTATCCATTCCGGAAAACAGGATTTTTAAACCTTCATCACAAATCTCGAAATCACTTCTCATACTAATCCTCCAGTATTCTGATAAAGGAAATGGGATCTATAACTTTTATTTTAGAAACACTTTGCTTCTTGTTTAGTATCCCTTTATCCACTGTTATAAAATAATCAGATTGACCTGTTATGGCACAGGCTAAATGGATGGAATCCTTTTTCCCAAATCCCAAGTTCAGGTTTTGTTTTGATAATTTCAGGATATCCTCATTATAGGAAATATAATTTGATGCATAGCCAGCCCATTCATAGATTGAATTTCTTTTGCTTGATCCTTGATTGGCACTATTTTCATAATCCAAGATGAAGGACCAGATTAAAATTACTTTTTCCTCTTTTATCATTTCCTGTATATGAAGTTTTGCTTCAGTCTCCAGCTTTATAGAAAAATGCTCCTGGTTGTCATAAGGACGGTTAAAACAGCAGTTGTCAAGGTATACTTTTATATCTTCCTCAGTATCCATCTTAAAATCTTAATACCAATTATTTTTACTTTATATTTATTGAAAATCGATTTCTGAAATAACTATTTGAAAACTTATCTCAATAATTATAATACTATTTGCTCATTAAATAAAGATAATTGATAGGAAAAATCATACTATAAGATTGAGACAAAGTCAAGGATTATCTTTTAGTGGACATAAGGTGGGTTATTTTGTATTTTCTTAAGGGGACTATGTGTTTCTTTAATCTTAATTTCGATGAGATAAGAGCTTTTTGATATTCATGCCAGTGAGCAATTGATGCAGATGAAATCTTTGGAATCCATGAAATTACGGACAAGAAAAAAGGGTAGCGTCCCCCTTATTGATTCGGATTCGCGATTCGGGCCCTCATTTCCATCGATAATGCACTTTACATTTATTCAGCATATTCCAAGGCAGGTAGCCTTCCTTTTGCATGCGACCGACCACTATCGCGGGTGCCACACCAACTTCCTCAGTAAATCTATTCACGCTCGCGTAAGTTCTGTTAATAAATTCTAGTTGTTTTGCATAATGGGGAGGGATTAGCAAATTGCTGGCGAACTGATCGGCTTCGCGCTCATGTTCATCATCAAGGCCGTTG
>CAJXGR010000367.1 GCA_913053665.1 uncultured Spirochaetia bacterium | reverse complement strand
TTAGCAAAATATATCTTTGCTGTCTCATTTTCTGTTCCTTCTATGTCAAGAAGATAGGTTCCAGACAATAACAGGATTAATTTCCCATTCTTGTTAAAATAGCATAGTCCTTGTATGGAACCATCAGGTCCCTGAATGTAATATCGGGATTTTCTTATTTGTTTTATTTTTTTATCACGATAAAGAGTGATTTCTTCTGATCCAAACTCTCGATCTTTCCCTGCCAAAAATCTAAGTTTTTCAAAAGTTAAGCGGTTGATTCGATTGACCTCTTTGTCAATCTCAGCCACTTGTTGCCTTATAGATTTGCTAAAACTCTCCCTTTGAAACAGAGTGAGACTCATAAATATGATCGATAAAGAAATGAACTTTTTCATGGTTTTTCCTCCTTATTTTCTTTTCCACAAGCCTTAAGAATGCCCCAAAAACCCAGCCCATAATCTAATTTTATGTTTCTTCATCAAATAATGCCTTTATCATTTTTTCCGCGTCAGCTTGATTTATTTCTATATCCTTTATAGTGGGTTCTGGGGACATATTAAATGGGTATCTTCCAGCCAGGTAATAACCTTTTACCTCTTCACATAAGTCTCTAAACTCCTCAAGCCCCGCATCAAACTCTACAGCATAGTCCAGAAGGGTATTTAGCTCATGTATCTTTCTTAATTTCCATCCTCTTTCTAATAGAAATCCCTTAAGATATTTTTCTAACGTCTGTTGGAGAAAGAAAGCCCCTCCTTCAGCATCACCATCCTTTAATAGAACAGTAATTCTTCGCCAATCTTTTCTGGCTTTTTCTTTCCAGTCCTCAGGATAAAGAGAATTTGCCCCAATCATGCTTTGATACCTCTTTCCAGGATTTCCTGAATAAACTGATCTCCTCGTTTTAAACTGTTTTCAATTTCTTCA
This sequence comes from uncultured Spirochaetia bacterium, assembly GCA_913053665.1. Taxonomy (GTDB): domain Bacteria; phylum Spirochaetota; class UBA6919; order UBA6919; family UBA6919; genus CAJXGR01. Next base: position 2,685 of record CAJXGR010000367.1, on the reverse strand, counting down.
GGAGTGAAAACAATGGGTGAAACAGGTATTTTCTTAATTAAATCTCTTGTCAGCCGTGTTACTGTGGCAAGACGTTTAAAAAATCGTTCGTTAGTTGTTGCAATGATCAGAAGGTCAAGATCACTATCCTCATCTGCTGTTCCTTTGGCGTATGAGCCAAAAAGGATCACTTCTTGAGCATCATATTGATCTTTTAATCTTTTTGATATCTTTTTGACTAAATTAATCATATCCTTTTTCTGTAAAATCATTTGCCTTTCCTTATTTTCTTTTCCACAGGTTCTAAGAATGCCCCAAAGACCCAGCCCATTTTCTGACCCGCTTTTACCTGATACCAGTGATCCTTTCCCCAAGGGTCTATACTCTCTTGTTTGCCAACAGAAAGGATTTTAACCCTCTCAAATACCTTAAGTTTCTGAATTGCTGTACTATAGACATTTGCTCTGCTACGTAAGCTGGTACTATTGTTAAGAATGGTTTGATTTGATTTCCCAGGTTTGACAAATCGATAGGTTCCCTTAAACTCATTATCGTATAACTTCTTGTAATTCTCTATATAAAGGTATCTTCTACCATTATCTTCCTCATATTTCTTACCTGCTCTAAGTTCAGAGAGAGTCTGTTTTCTATAATCCTTTGTGGACCGATACCATACTGTTGTATTGGCTTGCTTTTGTGCCAATTTCCCAATAGGCTTAGCTTTTGAGAAGTAAATCCTTGCCGGTGAGTTGCATATCAAGAAAATGATCTGCCCGTTTTTGCCATAATACTGTCTGACAGCAAGATAATACCAATCTTGATATTCAATGTAATCTATTTTGCGGATTGTTTTGTTGTTATCACGGTATAGAACAGCTTTTTTATGAGTTAATCCAACCTGATAAGAGAGTTCAAGCCTTTCATAGTTTATAGTATTGATTTTATGGACTTCTTCATCAGTGTCAGACACTTTTTTCGTAATAGACCGACTGAAGTTCTTCCGTTCAATCAGCGTTAGGCAAAAAAGCAGGATAAATAAAGTGATGAACTTTCTCATGGCCTCCTCCTTAAATAAAATGAGTCCTAAGTTCTTTCTACATAATCAAATACCCTGTGCCGCATTATGCTCATTGAACCCGTATCACTTCGTTCCTATAGATCTTAAGCTAGTCGTTGGAGAACTCAGACACAATCCGTATCATTTGGCTGGGTGGATCCACGATAGGCAGTCGGTCAATCTTTTCGAGGGCCTTCTGTACGTCTTTCTCAAGGGCACTGTAGGTTTTCAGGACTAAATGAACAAACTGGTCTTTATGCTTTCCCTTTTGGATCACCCTGGCGATACTGATCTTGTTCTCAGCGCATATCCCCGCTATTTGGGCTAAAATCCCTGGTTTATCCAGTGTGTTGAACCTCAAATAATACTCATAGCGTATGTCAGACAGGGACATGATTTCCTTCTGATCGTAATGGATGTTCTTATACTCGTTAAACTCCACATTAAACGCTATATTTTCAGCTATATCAATAATATCCCCTATCACGGCATTGGCCGTTGGATAGCTACCCGCTCCCTTCCCGCTGTACATGGACTCTCCGAGGAATTCCGAGTCGATCTGGACAGCGTTGAACTCATTCTTGATACCTGCCAGAGGGCTGTCCAGAGGGATTAACGTGGGGTGGACTCTCACGCAGATTTTATGATCACCTTCATGGGCGATGGCCAATAATTTCAGGGTGTAGCCCAATTCCCTGGCGTAGGCTATATCCACCAGCTTTATGTTTTCAATCCCTTCACAGTAAACAGATTCATAGGGTACATCCGTATTAAATGCGAAGGACGCAAGAATCGCTATCTTGTGAGCCGCGTCTCCACCGTTCACATCAAGAGTGGGATCAGTCTCGGCAAAACCTAATCTCTGGGCTTGTTCCAGACAGGTATGGTAATCCCTGTTTTCATCCACCATCTTGGTGAGGATATAATTGGAAGTCCCGTTGATAATTCCGTAAAGAGACTTGATCCGATCGCCTAAGAGAGCCTCTTTGATCACACGAATGATGGGTATACCCCCTGCCACACTGGCCTCAAATCCTATCTCCAGCTGATGATCATTGGCCAGATCAAAGAGTTCTCGACCCTTAAGGGCTAAAAGGGCTTTATTGGCAGTGACTATGTGTTTGTTGTTCTTCAAACTCTTTTCTATTAAGGAAAAAGGGAAGTCCACTCCTCCTACAAGCTCAACCACCACCTGGATAGACATATCATTAATGATATCTTCCACGTCAGTCGTGATGATAGATGTTGGGACATTGACAACCCTTTCTTTACCAGGGTCTCGGACAGCTATTTTTTTAATATGCAGGTCTATCCCCCGCCTACGGAGAATCAGGTCTTTATTCCTTTCCAGGATAGTATAGACACCGGTTCCTACGACCCCAAAACCGATCAGTCCAAGGTTTATTCTTTTCATTGTCTTACTCATTGCTTTGAGGTTTGAATCTCATAATAGAACATAGTTCTTTTCCTTATCAGTGGCTAAATGTAACACTCCTGACGGGAAAGTCAAGACCTTTTTGGCCTAGGACATTTCAAGAATCTAAAAGGGCATAGAAAATTGCTAGTGATAAAACATTGAGTGCTAATTGCCTGTAGGGTTAGGTTTAAAACCTAACCCTACAGGCAATTGGATAAACTCGTCACTTATC
>CAJXGR010000366.1 GCA_913053665.1 uncultured Spirochaetia bacterium | reverse complement strand
GAAGATGGTTCGGGAAATAATGAATTCCGCATTCTATGTTTTGATCAAATAAATATTGTCTTAAGCCATCTCTTTTTCCCTTTAAAACACGTATAGGGAAGATATGAGGTACAATTTCATCGAAGTCGTCAGGGAATAATAGAATATCCTTTAATTCCTTAAGGGCCTGAAAATATCCTTTCGCTAAGGATTGTCTTTTAGGCTTAAACTCAGATTCAAAGCGATCCAGCTGGACTAAACCTATAGCGGCAAATAAGTTGCTCATATGATATCGATAGCCCTGATGGGTGACATCAAACTCCCAGCTCCTCTGGCCTGCAAACCGTTGTTCTGTATCCTTTTGCACTCCAAGAAGTCGTGCATCCATGATAAACTCTGCAACATCATCGTGATTCGTCATAATGGCTCCTCCTTCCCCTGAAGTAATGTTCTTGATTCCATCAAAGCTAAAACAGATAATGTCGCCTGAAGAGCCTATTTTTCGCCCCTGATAGGTCGTGCCGAAAGCATGGGCGGCATCTTCTATCACGCGAAGGCCATGTTTTTCGGCAAAACGATAGATTGCATCTAAATCTCCCACCCGACTGGCATAGTGGATGGGCATGATAGCTTTTGTCCTTTCTGTAAGACGCTTCTCAGCGTCTTTTAGATCAATAGTGATCGTCTCAGGGAGAATCTCACAGGGAACAGGCTTCACACCAACAGCACTGATCGCCTGGAAGGAGGCTAAAAAGGTTAGTGATTGGACTAATAGCTCATCCTCAGGTTTTAAACCGGCGGACAGGACAGCCAATTGCAAGGCAGAAGTTCCAGAATTGACGCACATGACATGTTTGACATTAAGATATTCCCTGAGCTGATTCTCAAAATCCTGTACGAATCGGCCCATACCAAGATAGGATTCATCAATCACTTGAGAGAGAGCGGCTTTTTCTGCTTCTCCCACTATCGACTTGGATAATTTGATTTTATTTTGCATAACTAATTGATTTAATTAATTGATTTATTTCCCTTAAGTCCTTGATTTTTAAACAATCAATGTCATCAAATACAGCATCATGAACTCGGGCAATGAAGTGAATATGATTGTCCATAGCCGCCTGATAATCACTTTGGGCGTCTCCAATGAATAAAATTACTTTGGGATCAAGATTACAATTCATAAGGATCTCTTTCGCCGCTTCTGATTTCCCTGTGGGGGCACCATAGACTTTTGCAAAGTAAGACGTCAAGTCTTTTCTACTCATGATTTCATCGATCTCTTTTTTAGGGGTGGCTGAGGCCACAAAACATGTATACTTTGAGGATTCATTCTCCAAAAACTCCTTTGTACCAGGAACATAGGGGGCATTCACCACGCCATCAACGACCAGATGGGCAAAGCCATCGCATAGCCTCTGAAATTCCACGTCTGACAGAGGGCGTTTGAGTATGTCTTTATAGATATACCTGAACTTATCAAAACGTGACACCCCCCCATTCTTCAGGTGATAATCAACCACTTGTTGGGCAACTGTATCTCCTTCCGGCTCAAAGAGTTGAGCAAAAGCCTCTGTCTTAATGTTTACAGACTCAGCGATGACTCCATCAAAGTCAAGGATAATGGCTTTAATCATCAGCTAAGACCCCAAATACAGTCACAGGGGCGCTGTCCGCACCTTCTATAAAGAGAGGCGATACTATAAGCTCTTTTATTTCTTTTATATCATGACTTAAGTCCATATCTTCTATAATAAGGAGAGGGGGGCCATCAAACCTTGTCTCATCCAATAATATTTGATGAGTTTCTTTACCCAGAGATGGATTTGACCGCGAAGCCACAGATATGCTGTCTAAGCCAATAGCTTTCAGGTTGGGGAAGTTCTCTCGAAGGTAGAGAGCTGAATTAGGGGACACACAGGGGTTTTTATAACTGTAGGTTTCAGAATCCTTCTGTCTGTATGTGTAAAACCCTGTTCTAATCAAAAGTATATCGGTATCTTCTGATGGCAGCCCTTTCAAATCATCCACTTCAATAATCCCAGAGGGTTGTTTGGGACAGTCAATAATCCTTGGGCGATGAAAGATGAGATCATTGATAGAGTAGTCGCAAATAGCCCGACCGTCCTGCCAAAAGTGTTTTGGGGCATCTATATGGGTTCCTGAGTGATTAGAGAAGGTGATCATAAAGCTGTTGGAAGAGTCTCCTTTTGTTATGCTTTTATGCTGTGTGATCTGAATGGGTGGAGTATCCGGGTAAAGAGGAGTGTTTATTCCAAGATCATAAGAGAGTTTCGTCCATTTTGTCAATTTGCTTTCCTGGTTCACTCTTTGATAAAAAGCTTGTCATAAACAGGCAGAGGGTTTAATTCTTTATATAAAATATGGATAACGTCCAGAATACCTTGACCAAGATCCAGATAAGACTGGCTGATAAGCTTTTTAGCCAGTTTTGGGGCAAACGTATAAGGAGTTATTTCATAATGATAATCATCATTAGAAAGAGAAATATACTCTATTTCAATGGTATTATCAAGCATTTCTTTGATCATAAGCAGGAGATTCTTGACTTTCATTTGCTGAGTTCCGCTTAGAATGACGTATTCGTTTTTAAAATCTTCTTTTAGAACTTCCACACTTCCTTTAGCCGCATCATAAACATGGATGTATTCACGTAATTCTTCTCCATCTCCCTGCCTGACGATCTTTTTCTCTGTGAGAGCCTGTTGCACAGCGTGATATATAAAGTTCCTCCCATCAGCACGAGGTCCATAGAGCGACCCATAGCGAAGAATAGTGTAATCCAGATCATAGGCCTCGTGATAGTTCTCAATAAGGAGTTCACACGCCTGTTTCGTTGACCTGTAAAATGATCCTGCTTTGCTATACACATAGAGAGAGCTGGCAAACACAAATCGTTTAATCTTGTTTTTTCGACAAGCCTCCAGGAGGATGGTATTGCCTAGAATATTATACTTAACGCTATCCAGTGGACGCTGTCTGGCTTCTTCCAAATCGGCGATTCCTGCAAAGTTATAAACGATGTTCTGTCCTTCAATGGCCTTTTCAATGGCCTTTTCATCTAAAATATCGCCACAAATCATCTTCTGATTGGATTTTAAAAAAGGAGATTTCACCAGGTCATAGATAGTCACCTCATGACCTGCTTCAGACAGAGCATCAGCTATATGACTCCCCAAAAAACCTGATCCACCAAAGACAATGACCTTCAAATTGTACTCTCCAAAACACCTTTAGCTTTTAATTGATCGATGATCGTAAAATAAATATCTTTCATTTTGATAAAAACACTCAGCGATAATTTTATTCCTTCCAGAATCTCATCTTCATTATCAGGATATTCATGTAAAACGTTTCTCAATGCTCTAAACTCCCTCCATTCGTTTGCTGATGGGATCAACTCTAGTTTCTCAAGCTTGTTGAGTGTGTCAATGATCTTAATTAGTGTTATATGGCTATCCCTTCACGCCTGGCCGTCTCATAAATATCTTTCGGCTGAGAATTGGGAGTTTTAACGATCAGATCCACCTTTTGCTCACCAATGGCTGTTTCAAGCTCCCTTAGGAAGACAATTTTATCACTCAAAGTACTCTTAAG
>CAJXGR010000365.1 GCA_913053665.1 uncultured Spirochaetia bacterium | reverse complement strand
ATTATTAGTTTACATTGATAATGTACTACTCAAAACCATTAAGTTCAAAGTTCACAAGCCATTTTATCGATAAACTCATTAGCAGTAACTATCTGTAGGGGCTTGATTAAAAAACTGTCGCATTAAGACCTATTTGTAGGGGCGGGTTTCAAACCTGCCCCTACAAATTGCTGTTAAGTAGCAAGTTAGCGTTTTCACAATTAGGTGAAAAAGACTAATGCAACAGTTTCTAAATGGCGTCTCTACATCCACATCTCAAACTGGAGGACTCAATGGCCAATCCCACAAAGGGAGAAGGAGGGCTGTCAAGACCCATCCGCCACCCTATCCAATGGAAAACTGAGGACTACTATAAAGAAGATCTTATATTTAATGAACTGGAGAGGGTTTTTGACATCTGTCACGGATGTAGAAGGTGTTTTAATCTCTGCCAGTCTTTTCCCATACTGTTTGATGCCATCGATGAAGGCGACACCGGTGAACTGGACGCAGTCGATAAACAGGACTATTGGAAGGTAGTGAATAACTGCTACTTATGCGACATGTGTTTCATGACCAAGTGTCCCTATGTCCCACCCCACGAATGGAACATTGATTTCCCCGCTCTCATGCTTAGAGCCAAGGCTTATAAGTTCAAGAACATGTCTGTCCCCTTCAGGGATAAAATGATCTCTAACACGAACATGATGGGTAAAATGAACAGCCTGCCGTTGATAGCACCTGTTGTAAACGCTATGAACCGTTTCAAGCCTTTCCGATGGCTGATGGACAAAACCATGGGCATCGCTCCCGATGCTCCCCTTCCAGTCTTTGATTCCAAGCCTCTCAGGAAGCGTATGACCCGGCTGGATCATTCTCATATCACCCCCCAGGCCACGGATCAGACGAAAGGGAAAGTAGTTTTATTCTCAACTTGTTATGTTAACCATAATTACCCTCAACTGGGTGAGGATTTAATCGCCGTATACGAGCATAACGAGATTCCTGTACGATTTCTTGACAAGGAAGAGTGCTGCGGGATGCCCAAATATGAGATGGGGGACATTGAATCCGTGGCTAAGGCAATGGAACAAAACGCTCCTCATCTGATCAAGTGTATTGATGAAGGTTGGGACATCGTGGCTCCCATGCCATCCTGTGTCTTTATGCTTAAGGAGGTTTGGCCCCTCTTATTTCCTGATGACAAAAGGGTTCAGCAGATTAGTGAGAGGACCTTTGATCCCTTTGAATACTTGATGCTGCGTCACAAGGGCAATAAGCTGAAAACCGATTTCAAGAAGTCATTGGGGGAAATCACCTATCATGTCGCTTGCCATTTGAGAGCCCAGAATATCGGCATGAAGACTCGTGAGTTCCTTTCTCTCATTGACGGTACAAAGATTGATCCCATTGAACGCTGCAGTGGACACGACGGCACTTATGCCTTGAAAAGTGAATATCGCCCCCATTCCATAAAAATCTGCAAACCAGTGATTGATAAGGTTCAGCAGCAAAAGGCTGATTATTACGCCAGCGACTGCCATATGGCTGGCAGTCAGATTGGCAGTGGCCTGGACGATGGATCCCAAGCCACTCACCCTATGACCCTTGCACGTACAGCCTATGGGATTTGAAGATAAAAAAACTCAGGAGGATTCATGCAAAAACTTGCCCGTGACGACTTGTACAGCCTGGAGAAGTACGCAGAAATCCGATCGGATTATAGATCAAAAGTAATCGCCCATAAGAGGTTAAAGCTGGTAAACGTTGGCCCCAACGCCACATTGGCCTTTGAAGATCGACTCACCATGCAGTATCAGGTTCAGGAAATGCTTCGATGTGAGAAGATCTTTGAATCTCAAGGTATAGAGGAGGAGTTAGCGGCCTATAATCCATTGATCCCTGATGGAAGCAACTGGAAGGCTACCTTCATGATTGAGTTTGCCGATGAGGATAAGCGTCAGGAAGCATTGACCCAGATGATTGCCATTGAGGACAAGGTCTGGACTCAGGTAGATGGATTTGACCGTGTGTGGGCCACTGCTGATGAAGATATGGAACGGGAGAATGATACGAAAACATCAGCTGTTCACTTTTTACGCTTTGAATTAAGCCCTGAAATGGTCTCAGCTGTAAAGTCGGGAGGGGAAATCGGTTTAGGAATTGACCACGAAGCCTATAACCATACCGTATTCCCTCTCCCTGACCAGGTGAGACTGGCTTTGACCAATGATTTAACATAAACTATAAGCATGGGTAGTGATCAACCAATAACTGTTTGTAGGGGCTGGGTCATCCAGCCCCTACAAACAGTTGTTACTAAAGGTTTTATCACTGCCAAGCATTTATTTCCTCGTGATGTACCTGTCTATTCCTTCACCAATCATCACTGTGTAATTCACATACCGAATGGCTTCTTTGTGGGACAGCTCTTCACGGATGTAATATTGATACAATCTATCGCGAGCGGCTTTTTCAGCGGCTGATAGAGACCTGGCCATCTTGGAGTACTTACCCAGCTTCATTCGAATCACTCTTCCTTCCTGTCCAGTTCTTCCCATGGCGATCTGAAGGATTATTTCTTTACTGGGCTTATACTTCACAATGTATATTCGGATGTTGTTTCGTTCGACTCTCTCACTTCTTTTGGCTTTGACATAGGCGTTGATAAGGAAATCATTATCCAAAAGGTATTGGATAACTCCATTGATAAGAAGAGGCAGTCTTTTTATGTTAATGACTTTGGTTAAAATCTCAACTTTAACATTGTTCACCTTAATAAGTTTCCCTTCAGCCCGTAGTTCGGGAGTGATGAAACAAAGGATGAATAATAAAATCAACCCTAAAATGCTTGTCTTTTTGATCATAAAACCCTCCATATGTTCGATAAGCTAGAGTTTCTTATATTCCAAATGGTTATATACGATATTATTATAAACACCTGACTGATTGAATCCATGACATCTTATTAAGAAACCTTTTAATTCACTATTTTATACCATTTTATGGGATCTTCAGGATATTAAAAAACGTCCATATCGATTTATTGACTTTTTTAGCTTGACATAATAGCAAAATGATAGTAATTTCTATGGTTAGATAAGCAACGCTAAGATCTTCATCACCACCAAAATCTATAACTATATATAATTATGGGGGATTAACTATGGCTCAAATTAGTAATACTCATGAAAAACTCCATGCAGTGGACTATCAGCCATTAACTGCTGAACAATTATGGACACGTTATCAAGAGACTCGTCATTTTTCTGAAGAACTGTCCCAACGCCTTAAAACAGAAGATTATGTCATTCAGTCCATGCCGGATGTGAGTCCCACAAAATGGCATCTGGCTCATACAAGCTGGGTTTTTGAGACCTTTATTCTGGGGGCTGCCAATATCGGCTATCAATCGCCTGAACCCTTATATGCCTATTTATTCAACTCTTACTATATTTCTGCAGGAGAACGCTTTAACCGACCGGAGCGAGGTTTGCTTTCCAGACCGACGGTAAAGGAAGTTTATACCTATCGATCTTTTGTGGATAAAGCTATGGAAAAATTCATCAAACAGTTGGATCAAAGGGGGCTTAAGAAATGGTCTTCATTGATTGAGCT
>CAJXGR010000364.1 GCA_913053665.1 uncultured Spirochaetia bacterium | reverse complement strand
AAAAGAGATAGATCCCGGATTCTTCTGCCACCCTATAAGACGCAGTTAATATATCCCATAAGTATTCCAATCCACTGCCTCAGTGCCATTTAAGTCCAATTGATATTTCTTTAGTGGTGAGAGGATTCTATTCCTTAGCATTCTGAGTCACCTTAAAGACTTGAGCATCAATAAACAAGTTTACTATATCGGGGTCTACATGCTGATCTTTGACTTCCAACTTGAGGATATCCAATGCCCGCTCCATGGAAACAGCTTTTTTATAGGGTCGATCAGCGGCTGTAAGGGCGTCATAAATATCGGAGACCGTCATAATTCTGGACTGTAGAGGGATAGAGTCCACAACTAATTTACGGGGGTAGCCTTCGCCATTGAGTTTTTCGTGATGACCGTAGGCAATCTCGGGTATATGCTGTAATTCCTTTGTCCATGGGATAGTCGATAGAAACTCAAAGGTATGGGTCACGTGGGATTCAATTTCCAATCTCTCCTCTTCCCTTAATGAGCCTCTTTTTATGGATAATGCCGTTAATTCATCCTGTGTGATAAACTTTTGGGTTTGTCCAAATATATCAAAATACGTTCTACTCGCAATGTCATGAATAGTATTATCAATATCAGCCTGTAGGACAGTTGGATTGTTTGCATTTATAATGATTTCCAATGCTGAATCTACTTCTTTCATTCCAGAAATCAGATCAATATCTTCTTGTTGGATAAGTTGTAAAGCTTCCTCCCGACTTTTCTCCAATAGATATTGAATCCTGCGTTGTGAGGACTCATATTGCAATGTTCGTTTGATAAAGTCGATACGGTTTTTTATGATTTCCATCTGGCCGTAATAAAGCTTTTTAGCTTTTATAAGGACTTTTTCACGAACTCCTACTTTCCCAAAATCATGGAGGAGAGAGGCGTAACGTATTTCTTTAATCTGATCACGACTAAATTGAACATGACCCCAAATGCCCGTATCGATACGATCCACTATTTCTGCTAACTTCACTGTATAAAGGGCCACACGCTCCGAATGCCCTGAGGTAGTGGGATCCCGAGATTCAATGGCTGTTACGGATGCCTTTACGAAGCCTTCAAATAGATTCTCTATGTTTTGATATAAAGTGTTATTCTCAATGGATACAGCGGCTTGACCGGCTACCGAAGCGATCAAGTCTATATCCCTGTCATCATAGGAGATCACGTTTTTTTCCATAGACTCGATTGTTGAAAGGATGATATCGTTGTCTTTTTTCTTATTGATCAGTTGGAGCACGCCAATCACATCATTTTTCTGGTTGGTCATAGGGACCACCAGCAGTGATTTGGTCCTGTAATTGTGCTTTTTGTCATAATCCAGGTTCAGGGTGTATTCCGCTTTTTTGGGTGTGTCATAGGCATCTTCAATGTTTAATACAGTCCCCGTGGAAGCCACATAGCCGGCAATACTCTTTTTATTGAAGGCAATGGTCACTTCTTTTTGCTGGAGCATCAGATCAGACGTCATAAAGGACAGATACTTATCCCCCATTTCATTGGTTTTCACCAGATAGATACTGCCTGCATCAGAATGGGTGATCTCTTTGCCTTTCTCTAAAATAAAACGAAGCAATTTATGATGATTTCTTTCGGTAGCCAGGGCTTTGCCGATGTCTGTTAATTCCTTGATTTCTTTGGATCGTTGTTTCAAACGGCTGGACTCAATGGCTACAGCGGCCTGTCCGGCCAGAGATAAGGCTAGTTCTACGTCATGCTCAGGAAAGAGAATCACTTCTCGTTCTGTGATCTTAACGGTTGTAAGGTCCACATTTTTGGACTTCTTTTTGTTAATCAGTTGTATGACACCGATGATCTTGCCCTCATGATCTTTCATGGGTAGAACAAGCATGGACTTGGTTCGATAGCCGTATTCCTTGTCGTACCTAAGGTTTAATGAGTACTTAGACCCTTTGGGAAGGTGGTAGGCGTCTTCAATGTTGAGGACTTCCCCTGTGAGGGCCACATAACCCGCTGTACTCTTCTCATTGAGGGGGAGGTGATTCTCCTCATCAGAGAGCTTTAAATCAGAAAGAATAAAAGTTAATGTTTTTTCTTTACTACTATTTTTAACTAGATAGATACTAGCCGCATCACATTGGGTGATCTCCTTTCCTTTGGCGAGAATGAGGTTTAAGAGCTTATTATAATTGGTTTCAGAAGACAGGGCTTTTCCAATTTCTGTTAGCTCATAGATCTCTTTGGATCGAGAGTCTAGGGTTTCTTCCAGCTCATGCTTCTCTTTCAGGAGCTTAAGGAACTGAAATCCTCCGTGTATTACGGATTCAAGGCTTTTGGGATGAATAGGAAGGTTTAGACAGTGATAACACTGATCCTTAGGAATATTCAGATTCTCGATAGTCTCTTTTCCCTTCTCTCCATCAAATACGGGGACGATCAAGAAAGGGGATAAAGTGTTCAGTCCTTTCCAGGACAAGATATCCTGCTTAAATAGTTCATCATCTTCGGATAAGAGAAAGATAGTGAAATTGGAACTACCAGTAACCTTAAGGAGAGTATCAATGGAACCTTTGGGCATGGACTGGACTTTTATATCACTTTTAGAGAATACGTGGTCGATCTCTTTGTAGAAGTTCTGACCGATTCCTTTTGAGATATAAAGTTCTTTGGATTCCAGTCTATTTTTATGAGCAATTCTGATTTTACTGATGTATTCGAGCATAATTCTTTCTTAAATAGATTTATCAATACGTTTTTGGTAAGATTGGGTTGTTTTCTTAATATCAGACTCTTTTTAAAAATGATAAGCATAATATCCAAATAAGTCTATTATAGAAATGATGATCCTCAAAATATTTATAGACACCCAATCCGAGTATCGGTTTATCTGGTATTCATTATAACACGTGTTGGCAGAAAATTATCGGAAAGATTGTAAATGACTAAAAAAAGTATTGGATCAGACATCATGTATAAGGATTAATGAACATTTGACCTAGCAATGATGTTTTTTAATTGACTTAACACTAAAATACTTTAAATTTGAACCTATGAAAGTGAACCGTATTCTTTTATCTATTTTAATCCTTTTTATGATTGCTACAGGTTATTTGCTTTATGATCTGGTCCTTAGAAAGGCCAGGCCAGTTCAAACCGTTCATCTTCCTGAAAAATTGGTGGCTGGAGCGGTCCAATTAGGGAAAATACTGACTTTAGCCACCTCCAACGACAATATCAATGCTCTGACCCATATCAATCTGATAAATCAAGGTTATACCCATGTGAAGGACAGATTAGAACAATATAGTCCACTCATTGACCGTATCACAAAAGATCCCGCCACTCTAAACTCTGGAATGGACCCACTATTCATCACCCTGTCCTTTTTGGATCATTCTCTATCCGCGAAAGACCCTTCTGTAAGAATACTCATGGAATGGCCCCTTAAAAAATGGCTTCGTAAACAATTACCCTATCGATTTGCATTGAGGAGAAGGGTAAGTTCCTTACCCAAAAGGAAAAAAGGCAATCCATACAGTGTTTTTCTAACTCAAGGCTCTATAAGAAAAGGGCTTCAATTCTTAAAGAAAAACGCTGGGATCCTAAACAA
>CAJXGR010000363.1 GCA_913053665.1 uncultured Spirochaetia bacterium | reverse complement strand
GCCATTTTTTTTATTTGCTCTTCAGCTTGTTGCAAGTCTTTTTCGTCATCTATTTCTAACCAAATTGAGCCGCTTAAATCAAGTGTATTGGGTAAGAAACCATCTTCAGCTAATAATTGCAGTACATATTCAACGTTTACTTTCCTGCCCCCCTTTTCCATGGCCTTTTGAACCGCTTTTTGATACTGTGAGGCGGCATCACCATGGCAAGATGTCATGCCAATATAACCCCCATCATAGTCCCTAAGCTTTTTGTCAATCCTTACAATCTGAGACTCTTTGTTGAGTTTAACCTTCATATCATCCTCTCCCAGCTTGCGATCAAAGTCACAGATTCCTGTAATTCCCTTTATATTCGAGACAATACGAGTTATAAACGCTTTAGGATAGATATGATCAACATTCATCAGCAAAAAGGAATCGTTTAGGTGGTCTAAAGCTTTTTCTATCGTAAGGATGCTTCCTTCAGAATAATCTGGATTCTCAATGAGAGTCAAGCGGTCTAAGCCTTTAGCCTCTAAATGGCTTTTCAGCTGGCTAAAGCAATAGCCCCCTACGACAATAAGTTCCTCTACATGATTATCCAGGAAATCAATAGCATAATCAATCAGTGGGATGCCGTTAACAGGTAATAGTGCTTTTGGAAGACTTTCCGTACGTCTTTTAAGGCGACTCCCTAAACCAGCGGCCAGAATGATTCCTTTCATAAGTTTATGATCTCCATAATTTCTGCAAGCTGTTCGACCGTTTGAATGTTAGGGAATTTACCAAGAAAGTCATTACGAGTAAAGGTGCCTAGCTTGCCAATGAACGGAACCCCGTATTCAGCCGCCTTTTCCGCATCTTGTAATGAGTCACCAACGAATAATAGCTCTCGTTTGGTACAACCCGTCTGCTCTTGAATGAAACGAAAATGGGCCTCACCCTTTGCAAAGTTCTTTTCAAAGCCTAATATATAATGAAATTGCAGGTTCTCATTCTCTAAAAACTTGTTGACTAAATCCTTGAAGTTACCGGATGAGATAGCAATCTGAAGACCCTGTCTTTTTAAGCTTTCCATTGTTGCAATGGTATCTTTTGAGAAACGTTCTGAAAAAAACAATACTTTTTTCTTTTCCTCAAACTCATCCGCTAAAAGGTTATTTTCCTTTTTATCAGGAAATAAGACTTCTAATTGCTGAAAAAAGGGTATACCAGAGGTTTGGAGGTAATCTTTTCTTGCCTTGTCAAAGGGGATTGTATACTTTTGCTCAACGATTGAGGCGGCCAGGTCAGCAAAATGACCCATTGTATCGACTAATGTCCCATCAAAGTCAAATAAACACACTTTGATACGGTCATATTGATTCAAAGGTCTAGGCCGATGCTTTTTTACTATTGATTATTGTTTGAGATAATACCAGAAAAAGCATTGCGATCGCAAAGGCTCCATAAATCCAGAATACTATGTGATATAAACTTGGTGCCTTAAAAGCTAAATAGCCAATAAGACTTACAAGACCAATCAACATGGCAAAAAAGGCCATAAAATCACTTCTTGCAAAATCGCGAAAAAACGCAATGAATCTTGAGAAAAAGGAAAGTTGTTTCTCATCAGTCGATTCTTCAAAATAGTAGGTATAATCCAAAATATCTTTGGAGGTCTGTTTCACAAAAAGCTGACGGTATTGCAATATTTTAGATCCTGCAAAAGCTAGTCCAACCAACCAGATTCCATAGTAATAGTAATTGGCAAGCTCCGGATTAGTGTGTAGAAAAGTCCAGTAGGAATGAATGCCCATCGCAATGGTAAAAAGGGCATTTTTGATGTCATCAATGAGTCCATCCAACAATTCACCTGTTGGACTAAACTGAAACTTTAATCTAGCCAGCTCACCATCACATCCATCGACGACAGAAGCCATGTGAAACAACAATCCTCCAATTGCTACATATATATAACTTTCTATGCCCTTGTTGACCCATACCATAAAGAATACTGATAGTAGGGAGATGCCAAAGGTAACGAGTGTCATCACATTGGGTATCACAGGAGTATGCATAAGAAAACGGGTCAGGAACAGGGAAACGGGACGGTTTAGATTCCTGGAAATGAGAGGATCAGTGGGTTTGCGCAAGAACTTCAATAGCCCCTTTTCTCCCAAACGGATCTTCTTTTTGGAATCTATTTTAAGATAAAACTTTTGCCCCAAATCCAATTCCTTAGGAGATTGCTCATGAATCCAGGATAACATGGCTGTCTTAGTGAAGTCAGATGGATTAAAAGTCTCTATTTTCTTTGATGGAATCAAATAATATCCGCTATGAATAGTATTTTCATCCCCTTGTAATTTGGGTAATTTGTTTTGAATGACTACTTTAGATATTACTTTGCGGGCAGAATTGTTTAATAATTCCTTTAGAAAGCTTGATTCAAAAACACTTTCTTCTTCTACAAATAGACAATCAGTGTTCAGTGCTTTTTGAATGGCACTTTTTTCTTTTGGATCAAAAAGCTTGATATCCATTGTGATTCGTGAATCCTCTATTTCCTTCTCAACTATCGGGAATAATTCTCTTTTCAGAACAAGAATGACTGTCTCACCTTCCTGCATTTGAAAATTGAGAAGGAGTCTTTTAAAAATAGTGAGGCCCGCTAATTTACTGAAATAGTTCACTCTATTCCTGGATTCGCTTAAATCCTTATCGTCAAAGGTTAAAAACAGTTTATTGATCATCTTGAATCACCTGATTTTATTGTATAATTTTGTCGCGTTCTAAAGAACTCTATATAATTAAATAAGTATAACCGATTCTGTGAGATTTTCAATAATACAAATGTAGGATTATACAGGTTTTACTTGGTTTCTATGTTCATTTGATAGTCCACAAGGCGACCTGGAAAGGCTTCTTCAATGAAGTCCATGGCTTTACTGATCAACTGATTGGCAAATGCGGCATCATTGGATACGCAGGCAATACCTAATAGTCCCTCATGATAGACATCCTGATAGTCGATTTCGGCCACGGAGAGGTTGAACTTGTTTTTCAGCCTGATTTTGATGCTCATCAATATTTTTCGCTTTGCTTTGAGAGATGTGCATTCTTCAGTGGATATGAGTATTTTCGCGCTTGCCAGGATCATTTCATTCCAATTCATCGATAGTAATAATTGGTCTTGCTTTTAGTGTTTTTTTTATACATCACTGTGAATAAAGTTAAACAATCTCATAACTAATTACTAACAAGAGAGATCACTATGTCGAAAACTACACGATGAAAAAAACAATCATTTTGGGTAGTGCAAAAACTCTTAGTGATAACTATCTGTAGAAACACGAATCGTCTTTATTATACTAAAAATGTTATAATAAGTCTTATCTTTTAAATTTACTTTCCGTTAGATAACACTATCTTATAAAAAGATGGACGACTTTTCTAAGTAATCAGAAGGTCAAAACCAATATATTCTGGAGGAATTATGTTAAAAGAAGGTCTCATCAAAGAGCTGGAAATGGTTAAAGAGTTTTTCGAGCGTAGCACATCCTGTCTAACAGAAGAAGATTCCAATTTCAAGCCCAAGAATGAAATGTACACAGTCGCAGGGCATTACGCTCATGCGGCATTATCCAT
>CAJXGR010000362.1 GCA_913053665.1 uncultured Spirochaetia bacterium | reverse complement strand
CGGACTTCCCAGTCCGACCGAGAGTTAGCCACTTATCCCGAACTCACGTTAAAACATCATCAAGTCTCTCTATTCGTCTTAAAATATAACAAATGAACTAGTGTTCCTTCAAGTCTCATTTGATGTATAGGGGCGACCCGCCGGGTCGCCCCTATACATCAAATGGAATCATCAAATCAGCATTGATGGAACACTAGTCGTTCCACCCAGTATTGGACGGCCCTAGTTTTTATTGACATAGTGATCAAAGAAACCACACTCCTTAATGACTTCCCTGTAATACTTTGTGTCCGAGTACGTGGTTTTTAGCTCCTTGAAGTATTTCCTGAAAAGCTTGTTCTGGTTTTTGGAATTGTTACTATCATAATCCCTATAATATTTACTACTGTAGAATTGGGCTTGTTCGCACTTGGCCGCCATGAAACACGCTTTAGCCGCCAATTCCCCATCCTTGGTGCTTTTCATGACCGTATTGAAGTACTTTAACGGCCTAGAGTAGTCCACATAATCATCGTGATCATCAGCAGAACGATAGTTGCTTTTATAGTAATCCACAGCGTTCCAGGCATTGCCGTAATAGGTCATATTGTAGTAGGCGGTTCCCAGAAGATAGTAGTCTCCCAAGCCTGTTCGGGTGCTCACTTTAGCCTTCTGTTCCAGCTCAAAGAGTCTCTCAGCGAGGGAGAGTTTGGTGTAGGTTTTTCCCGATGGCTTATAACGGAAGTCATTGAAGATCACCTGGAAGGGGTCTGAGGCTATCTGAAAAGGTTTGTAGTCTTTGCGGAAGGACTTGGGGAGTTGTTTGAATATCCGTATCGCCTCTTTCAGCTTGTGATCAGCAAGTTTCAGGGTTCCCTTGATCTCTAATAAAACTTGTTTCTTTTGGTCCTCTCTGATTAGCCCTAGAATATCCTTCTCAAAGGCTGTTTTATTGGGTTTATCCGCTATTTTAAGAAGATCATTGACGACTTCGATCTTGGGGGACACAAGCAAACCGTAAAAGGTATTGTTACAAAAAAAGGCTTTACCCGGTTCACCCTGCTTTTCATAGAGCTTCTCAAAGACATTTAGGAAGAACCATTCCATGGAGTTTCTATAAAATACAGACACTATCTGATGACTCATCACTTTTCTGTATAAAATATTTTCAGCCTGTTTACCCACTTTAGTCAGTTGAGTCAACTGGATTAATAAATCAATACGATCCACCCGATCCATCAGCTTGGTACTCATATATTGACCCTTTAAAACTTTGATTAATTTGCTGGCTTCATCGAAGTTGCTGCCCATATAGTTGAGATAGGCCAAGGTTATTGACCAAAAGGTTTTACCATATCCTGTCTGCTTGCCATGAACTTTGTTTACAAACTGGATCAGATCGTTAAGCTGCTTCCTCACATGAATGGGAGCTTTTTTGCCCAAAGGATAAAAATCCTTTAACTGATAACCCAAAAGTTCACCCTCTAAACCATTGATTTGCTTGGTGGCGATATCCTTTAAGTGCCTTGAAGTGGGATCCAGGCGATAAACAGCCTTCATCTCCTCCAGAGCATTGTTTTCGGGATTAAGTGCTCTTAGAGTATGGAGAGTTGCTTTTTCCCCATTGTTTTTGCATAGGGCTAAGGCCTGTTTCCACTGGGCATCCGTCTGGATCAGAAAACTTCGGTAAGCCGATATCCTACGGCTTGGACACAAATCATAGACCCTTGAGAAGAGATACGCCGCTTTGGCATAGAGTTTCATCCGTCTGAGGGCCCCCGCTTTATGGTTTAAAGCCCAATATTTCATGATGCTTTTGACTTTTAGGGGTTTGGCGTATTGATCATAAAGCTTGATCGTCTGTTGATTGTCTTGAGCATAATGGGCCAATCGGGTGATCTGATAAGCATATCTCAACTTGATAAATGGAGATTTCATCTTCCTATAAGCCTTTAAGCCTCTTTTTATTAACGTTTTCATGGCTTTCTTGTCTATCTTTGGCTCATCCCATCCGCCATAGGTGCCAACATAAGGCTCACACTCTTTTGCAAAAAGGAGATAATCAATAACTTCCAGCTTTTTCTTTGAAAACAGATAGCGTAACAAGCTATTACCCTGAAACTTGAACTGTAATTTGGCCTCTTTTTCCATGTTGGTTTTAACTATTTGGAGGTCTTTAACTTTGAGTTTATAAACCACCTGCCCAATATCTTTGAGGGTGGTTTTATTCTTAAAAAAGCTTTTCCACTCAAGTAAATTGTCATTCTGGGGCTTATCATCCTGTTTAAGACTTTGACCTGGATTAAAGAAGGAATAGGAGGCAGGTGTGTCATCGTAAGGCCCGCAAGCTCGCAAAGGGTTTACAGAAGAATAAACCAGGCTCACGCTAATCAAAATAACGGTATATACCCTCAAGGTCTTTAGAGTCATAATGTTTTATTATCTCCTCATCCAAATGATAAAATGCGATAGTAATATACTCATTTTTAATGAGTTTGGATAACATTATCGCCGACTGACGGATCCCATCTAATGGAACCGTTTCAAGGCGTAGGACATCATCTTTGTAGAGATAACCCTTAAAAAAGTAGTGGCTTTTCAGGACTTGATAGCGGTGAGAGCCGAGGTTCTTGAAGTGACTTTTAATTAAATCCTTCTCCCTGACATTATTGATGAGGCGGATGATCCTATTATTTCTTATCAGAACAGCCCATGAAAAGAGAGGTAAGGCGACATCCAGTTTCAGAGGATAGTCTTTAAAGTTCGTGAGGTACTTTTTAGCGATCTCCAGGTCCAGGATGGAATTACGAGTATCCAGATCTCTTAAATCCCCCATATTATAGAACATAAGCATCCCCTTATCCACGGGAGGCACCCCTGTCCTTTTGTAGTACTTGATTTGGTGAAGGCGGATGGTGGCCGATATATGTATCCCACTGGCTTTGAGGGATTTGCGAATAATACTCACTAAAGTAAAGTACTTGGTCGATGTCTTGAGTGTCCAGTCGCAGTCCAACTGGATTTCACGAATTGGGTTCTTAAGTTTCTCCCTTTGAGCCTTGAGTTTCTTCAGAATATTGTGGGATAAAGACGGGATAGAGCCTATAGAACTGTTTACTAAAGTCCTGTTGGTGATGAAGACAGTGGGGATGATCTCTAAGTATTTGGGTGGTCTCTCCTTAAAGCTTAAAACTCCCTTTGGGGCAGCCTGCATACGTTTAGAATCCCAGTCCACATCAAAGAACTTGACGTATAGCTTCTTTGTTTTGATGGACTGAAGGTAATTTAGTTCATTCGTCGATAGGTGAAAGTTCGTACGCCAATAGTAGAAGGCTGGGTGGATACGGGGTTTCCCCGTGGAACAAGCTGCAAGGGCTATCAGCAAGGGAATCAGAACTAAGTAAAAGGTTTGCATAAGATTAGGTGGTATAAAGATACTTGAAATTATATGACTAAACTTTAAACTATTCATGTTAATTTATGGATAAAGAAATAAGATTTCACACTGACCTTATCTTGGCAAAACAATAATTATAATCGTCTTGTTAGCTAATTATAGCTATTAACGTGAGTTCGACTTAAAAAATGTAGATACTAAAGAAAATTATATTGATTATCAGCACTTTGTTAAGG
>CAJXGR010000361.1 GCA_913053665.1 uncultured Spirochaetia bacterium | reverse complement strand
AATCAGTGGCAAGAGAACTTCCTCTAATTGTGGTACTATCAATATCGCTTAGAGTGAAATTAGTAGGATCATTGGCTTTAGAGAAAGAAACAAGAAATCCTGTAAAGATGGCCCAATCGTCATTAAGTTGATAACCAAAGGCAAGATCCACTTCAATGGCTTTAAATACATAGGTATAGAAGGTATTGGATTGAACAAAACCTGGGTTCAGACTGAAGCTGGCATCCACAAGATCTCGTAGAAAGCGGAATGTAAAATTAAATGTAATAGGAACGTAGGGTAAAAGCCATCTTGTAGAAGCTCCAAGTTCCAGGTTAGTCCTTCTTTCGCCCAGCTCTACCCGTTCTCTCAAAGCCCAGCCAGTCCCACCAGCGTTCTTTTCGGTGACTTCTTCAAAAACCGAAAACCCTCTTAATGTACCAAAACCTGCTCCAAGAGTTATAAGACCCGTACGCTGTTCCTGAACTCGGAAAAACAGGTTGACGAGACCATCATCAGAGCCAGGCTCTGTGACAGGATCGGCTCGGCTAAATAATTGGGTGTTTAGTATTTTTTGCTTGCTTTTTGTAATTTTCTCACTGTTATAGATTTCCCCTTCAAAAATCCTTAATTCCCGATCAATCACCCATATCCTAGTCTTTTCATGGCCTATAATACGAATTTGCTCAATATGAACCTTCTCTCCTTCAATGAGTTCTATATTCCAGTTGATGACAAGATTTTTCTCGTCTACGATAGGCGTAGGTATGATTTGTAGTTGGATGTAGCCTCTTTTAGTATAGAGCTTTTTGATTTCGTTCAATTCTTTTTTAAACTTTGAGTTATTAAAAATATCTCCCTCTTTACTTTTGATAAGGGGATATAAATCCTTATCCTTAAAAACTTTATGTCCAGTTATTGTGACTTTGCCCATCTTGAATACAGGACCTTCTTCGATTTCAATCAATATAAAAAACCCCTTTGATCGATCATCCGGATCGTCAGGATGGATGAAGTCTTTTTTCTTTCTTATAGACTTGACTCGACCGAGCCAGTGACCATGGTCTTTAAGGTATTTTTCTATAATAAAGCGGTCATAAGCCAGTTTTCGGCTATTTAAGATCTGTCCTCCTCTTAAAAGAGTTGATTCTTTGGACAGCATATTGTCATAGAGATCATCAGGATCAATAGTTTTTGTTCCAATAATCTTGACAGATTCTAAATAGACTTCTTTGCCTTCCTGAACCTGTACAATGATATTCACCAGCTTCTTATTGCCCCCACTTCTTTTTCTGATCTGAATAGTGGTTCCTTCAAAGCCTCTTTGCCTATAGAGCCTGAAGATATTCTTTTCGTCTTTAGCTAAATCAGAGTCTTTGTAGACAATTCCAGGTTTTAAGGTCATCACGTTAATGATATCCTTTTCGTCAATTTCATCCTCTCCCTCTATAGCAATGGCTCCAACCTTTGGAAGCTCTACAAATATAAATGTAATAATGACTTGATCCGATCCTTTTTTATCCACCTGAACGGTAATCTTTTCAAAAAAGTTTAGTTCCTCAATGTCTCTAAAGTTTGTGATCAGTTTTCTATAGCTGAACTTGGCCCCTTTTTTGATGGTCATTCTACCAATCACCAGATCTTTATTTGTATTGACCAAACCTTTAAAGCGAATATCATAAATGATTTTGCCTTCATATTTTTTATATTTAGATTGGGAAAAACTATGGGTGGCAGCAAATAGAAGTATGAAACAAAGAAATATACAAGCCAATGCTCTCAATGACGACTCCTTAAAGATATGGGGTTTAGGTGATGGTAATAACTAGGTCTATGAAATTACTAAGATAACACTTTTTTCAGGATTTCCAAGTTTTAATGGCCTCAACGGGAGAAAAAATCATAGCAGCAAAAGAGACCTATCTAAGGCTATCATATAAAACCTTATCCTGAAGGATCTTTTAGAGGAGTCAGTTTCTTTTCAATAGAGTGGATCATCCTGTTTTGGTAAAGCTTAAGGCTTATCATATAGATATTTAAAAAGATGACTTCAAAAATAAAGTATAAATCCATCCGCTGGAACGCGGCAAATATCATGACATAAGTCAGATGAGCTGTTCCGCCCAGTCCCGACCAAAGCCTTAATATAAAAAGATTTCTATTCTTATAAAGTTCATCAAAGTCTAATGGGATCTCATACTTGTCTCTGAGTGTGTTGTTTTTAGTGGATCTTTCCTGAATCCTGGTGTAGCCATAGTATACCCATAATAGAAATCGGTCAAAAGCCTTTCCCTCCACATCCTGAATGGCATCTAATTCGGCTTTTATTTCTTCAGCACTGGCGCCTTCACTTTTATAATAGGTGATAACAAATGATATATACTCATTTCGGTAATAATCAAAGAAAGAGCTTTGCAGGGAGTGGGTGATAGCAGCTACAGTCGCGACTGCCCAAATCGTCCATCCATAATTTCCCATCCCTTCAATGCCAAATATTGGCTCATTCTGGAACTTGAGGACTGAAAATAAATAGATACTGAAAAAGACAAAGTTATCAGCGATCCCATCAAAAACCCGTCCTGCCATACTCCCACCAGACAGTCTCGCCCGGGCTAATTGCCCATCACTACAGTCCAGGATGGCGGATGACATGAGTAAAAGAAGTCCCACAAAGGAATAGAATGGAGCTGTAGGTTCTCCATAGTAGAAGAACACACCCGACGCCATCCCGAAAATCAGGGATAATACGGTTAACTGATTGGGTGTTACAGAAGTATTCAGGGTGGCCTTGACGACAATAGATGCCAGGGGGCGATAAAAGAAATAGTCCAGAAATTCTTCCGTATCGTAGGGTTTATAAGTTTCTTTCATAATCTCTTATAGAGAGGATTAAACGGTTGATTCGCTTAACACTTTTTCTTTGATGGTCTCTAACACAATTTGATTATGTTCTTGTGTGCCCAAAGAAAATCGTGCGTAATTTGGGAAAGATGCTTCTGTAAAGAACTTTATCTGGAGACCTTTCGCTTTGAGTCGGTCATTTAGAGGCTGCTTCAAGTCTTCCGGTATTTTCAAAAGAAGGAAATTAGCATCTGATTTATAAGCCGTCAAACCGGGGATTTCATTGATCTCACGGTAGATTCGTTCTCGATCTTCAACGATTGTCTGAGTGATTTCCTTGTAATAGTCTTCAGATTGTAGGGCTGTGACCACCAGTTTCTCTGAGATCCTGTTGAATCCAAGTATTTTATCATAGAACTTTAAGTGTTTTTTAACTTTCTGTCCACAAAAGGCATAGCCGATTCGTACTCCTGCCAAAGCGTAGTATTTTGAGAAGCTGCGAATCACAATAAGATTGTCGTATTTCGCTAAATAGCCCATAATCGTATCTGTCGTGTCCTGGGACGCATAACCCCAATAAGTCTCATCCAAACAAATGATACGGTCTCTATTGGCTTTGAGGAGTCTTTCAAAGTCGTGTATGTCCACACTATTGCCAGTGGGATTGTTGGGAGAGCATACTAATATCATTTTTGGGCTTATCTCCTTTTCATACTGAAGGAGAGTGTCTATATCAGTGACGAATTCTGTGTCACGCTCTTCTAATGGGTATATAACAGGTTCGGCCTCCCGCTGCTCAACAAGAGAAG
>CAJXGR010000360.1 GCA_913053665.1 uncultured Spirochaetia bacterium | reverse complement strand
CTTGATCAGATTGGACGTCATCTATTTTAGACTATCCCTCTGTGTCAGGGTAGTTGTCTTCAATTGGCGTGGACCATGCTAAGCCATTGAAAAATATCAGCATCTTTGCACCAAAAATACATGTTTTTTAGGCTTGGAATGTTCTTTGGGAGCTCAAAAACAGTGGTGTAAGAAATTCAGGATTCTCTCTAAGCATGAATTTCCTCATCCTCTTCGCTCATTTTAAAAAGATAATTAGACAATATATTTTGGCACAAATAATTCACTTATAGATTCGAGAACATAATTATCTGTCATCCCAGAGATAAAATCTAAAACAATAATTTCATCTTTATCATTATCAGAATACTTTATTTTATTGACAAACTTCTGAAGAAACTGAATTACCGGAATCTTCAGACAAACACTACCGGCATTAGTAAATCTATTTGTTCTTTTTATCTCTTTCAATAAATATTCAAAAATTATTTCCAAGGCCCATTTAGCTTGTATTTCAAATTTCTTAACTTTATCGTGCCCATATATTTTATCATAATTAAATTCTATTAATCTTTTTAAAGCTTCAAATTTAGTTCGACTTAACCCAATTTGATTTTCATGCTTTTTACTCGTATCAATTAAATCCTTTAATAATCTTCCTATAATCTCACCATTATTGTTGCCCAATTCGTCAATGATGTCTTTGGGAACATCGTTTTCTTCTATAAGTCCGGCTTTCAGAGCATCTTCAAGATCTCTTCCCGCATATGCTATTTTATCTATAAAACGAACGACGCAACCCTCTAAGGTAATAGGCATTAGAGCATCTCTTCGGTTTTTTATATCTTCAAGATTTTTATCTTCTTTTTCGGGAGTAATTAAATTACTTCCAAAATCCTCTCCACAATGAGAAATTATTCCGTCTCGTACTTCGTAAGTTAAATTTAATCCTGATTCAGGTTCCCTATCCAATTCTGCAAGTTTATCTACTACTCTTAATCCATTAATTTCATGCTGAAAAGAAATATCCAAACCCTGATCCTCACATATATCCTTAAGCACATCTTCCCCATGATGACCAAAAGGCGAGTGTCCTAAATCATGCCCCAGGCCGATTGCCTCGGCTAAATCTTCATTTAATTGTAGATGCCGTGCCACGGTTCGAGAGGCAGAAGCAACATGGAACACATGTTCCATTCGCGTACATATATGATCATTATTAGGAAGAAAAAATACTTGTGTTTTATGTCTTAATCTTCTAAAAGGTTGACTATAAATTATCCTATGGATATCCCTTTGAAACTCAGTTCTATAACTATCAGGGTGAAGTTGCTTTTTTCTTCCTTTTGAATTCTTACTTAATGTTGCATATTGACTTATGTAAATTTTACTTTCATCGAATGGCCGGCACATCTTTAATCTCCAAAATATTTATTAATTGATTGCATAATTCATCGCTATTTTCTGATTTGTTTGATAGCTCAAAAATTAATTGTCCTTTTTTGAATATTTTTTCAATCCTGGAATTATCAATTATTTTGTTTTTTTTATCGCCATCTTTCAAGAATAGTTTATTAAAAATAGATGGTATAGAGGATATCTCATTTGCTACATTAAAATTTGCCAGCCCTAATAGCAACGGGTTATCATTCCCATTAATTAAAGTTCTTGCATCGTTTTTAAAGATAACAATCGTTTTCCCTGCATTCCAGGCAATTCCTGCCTCCACCATTGCACCCTCGTCCGGAACTCTACCGTTAATATTTAAAATTAATCCATCACTATCAATTACTTGAAAAACATCCAATGTAAAAATTGCTTTATTTAGGATAAGTTTTGCATTATTATCTGAAACCCCGAGTTTTATAAAAGATTCTGATAGATTAACAAACTCAAAACCATCTCTATGTGGTAAAAAAACGTCAAATCCATTGTTTTCTAAAATAGTTGCAATTTCTTGCATTTCTTCCTTTTCCTTTGGATTAAATAACGGACCTGCACAATATATTTTTTTCATTACAAAATTATTCCTCCTATTAATATTGATTAGCTTATTTTTTTACAGCACATAATGTCCAAGCTCAGCGGCCGGGACTGCGCCAGCGGTCAAACAAGGTTGAGAGCAAGGAATTGACCCCGTTGAACTTGCTTTGAGTCATTTGTCAAATTTAAATATAAGTGTCTGTCCATTATTTATTTATTAAAAAGGCAACCTTCAGCCACCACGGGGTAGCTTAGGTTGCCTCTTATGGAGTGCTTACTACTCATAAATCCCATTATGGCACTCTCTCCTTATGGATAAAATTACCTAATTATTATTAGCATAAAGGGGTGAGCCGATCAAGAAAATTCGTCGCTTCGGGATTAAGGGAATTCATAGACAATCTCCGGAAGCTGGACTTTAGTCCAGGGCGACCAAGGTCGCCCCTACGCGAATCTTTGGCTAAAGTCCGATCGATTCGGATCTGCCTCAGGCATGACCTAACATCCAGCTTTGCCACTGGTGGTTAGATAATTTCCCTATTTCAGCTTTCGGTTTTTCCCCCTTTTCTTCGGTCCTTTATAAACTCATATCGATGGCTTGATTGGCTAATTTATCCGCTTCTTTATTTTCTTCCCGGTCTATATGCTTTATCTTAACCTCCTCGAAACCTTCCCGGAGGTGTTCAATCTGTTTGAAGAAGATCTTTAAGAGCTCATTTTTAATCCGATAGCTGCCTTCCAGCTGCTTTACCACCAATTCACTGTCGCTATAGACGGTAAGACGTTTGGCCTGCAGGATTAGTCCTTCCTGAAGGGCGTAAATCAAGGCTACATATTCGGCTACATTGTTGGTCGTCTTCTCCCCCAGATATTGCCTTATCTTCTTCAGGATGTTTTTTTTCTCATCATAGATGATCACTCCCACTCCCGCCCTTCCCGGATTGCCCCGGGAGGCCCCATCAACATAAATAGTCAATCTTTCCATCTAATTTCCTTCATTCGCAGTTATAAATTAGGCTGCCTTCGGCAGCAACTTTTTCTTTAATCTCCAGTTTAGTTATGTTATACCTATAACTATGGAATATGTCACCGGCATCAAACTCAGAAATATCTTCCTGCATAATGGTAATTGGTGGAAGCTGTTTCTCAAGCATCGCCACCTAATCAGGACCAGTATCATCATCAATGTCCTCAAACTCCTTGTCTGTCGGACAGCTTTTCTTGGATACCATGTCTTTGTCTGTGACCTCTGCGGAAAAAGCATTAAAGCTCCCCATTCCTGCAAGTCCAGATTCTGTCCCTCTTGTGGCAAGAAAGCCACTGATGATTGGATAAAGAACAGCTTCAATACTCTTCCCCATACTACCTGGCAACATATCACCTTTACCATGCCCGCTGAATTCTGGGATTTCTTTTGGGTCAATCGCTATCTCATGAACAAAATACCTCTTATCGCTGCAAACATCATCAAAAAACTGGCACGAGCCCCTTATTACATTCCCGAAAGCACTTCGTTAAATAGCCAGCTATTAAATTTCCAGAAACAAAAACGGCGCATTGGGTTAGTCGTTAATGAATATGGTGACATTAATGGATTAGTCACACTAGAAGATATACTCGAAGAAATAGTCGGTGAATTTACCTCAGAAGCGATTACCACGATCAAAG
>CAJXGR010000359.1 GCA_913053665.1 uncultured Spirochaetia bacterium | reverse complement strand
GAGGCTCTTAGAAAAACTCGCGGAGGCTGGAAAAGTAAAAAGGATTTAGACCCTATGGACTATCAGAAAAGGGTTAGAGAGGAATGGGGACGATAAATTGAGTTCTAAATTGTTTTTAGACACCAATATAATCATCTATCATTTGTATGATACCATCGATTTAGAAAGCTATATTAAAAGCTATGATCAAATATACTATTCATTTATATCTAAAATTGAGTTACTGAGTTTTCCTGATCTTGCGAAAGAGGAAGGCAGAAAAGCCAAAGATCTTATTCAAGCCTTCTCACAGGTGATGGTAAACGATGAAATAGTGGATGAGGCAATTATGATTCGCAAGAAATATGGTCTCAAGGTGCCGGACTCTATCATTGTGGCCAGTACGATGGTTTGTTCAGCTGGTTTATTCACGAATGATGGGGAACTCAAGAAAAAGATCAGTGAGATAAATATTATGACACTTGATGAATAGCCTGTCCAGGGGTAGACCCACGTGTTTGCCTAATCCAGAATGCCATGCAGATGCCAGAGGGGCGGTGGAGGATTCAATGAAGACGTGACAACTCTTTTTCGGTCTTCCCTACTTAGTTGTCGGCTTTTTCCTTCGCATGGCCTCACGCAGGATTTCCTTCACTCTCTTCTTGTCTTCCCCCTTCACAACGACTCCTTTTTGGATTAAATACTTGACGATATGAATGTGTCCATTTTCAGCGGCCATAGTCAATGCATCGGATGTTCTAAACCGTGCACCACTCTGAACCAGTAATTTCACCATATCCAGATAACCTTTTTCAGCAGCAATAGTTAAAGGATCATGTTCTGTTGTCCAGTCAAAATCCGCACCAGCCTTCATGAGAAGTCGAGTCATGGCGATATCATTGTTACTCACAGCGTATTGAATGGGTTGGTAAGAAAGGCCTGAATAGAGGCTCAAATTGACTTTAGCACCTTTTTCGATGAGATATTGAGCCACATCAAAATGTTTCTCTGAGGAGGCGTATAAAATGGCTGTACCTCCAAACGGATTACTCTCATCAACTTTAACTCCTTGTGAGATCAAATATTGCACCACATTCAAATGACCTTCTGAAGCCGCATATAGTAGAGGAGTTGCATAAAACTTACGGTGATCCCGCGCCTGGATATTGGCTCCAAGTGCAACAAGACGTTTTACTTCGTCTAAATCATCTGTTTTTACTGCCTCAAACAATGGATAGTTATATTTAGACCAGTTTTCGCTTCTACTACCCCCGGAATGTTTGATAGTCTCTTGTAATTCACTAGACTGAGCTAAGTCGAGTGCTGTTTTTCCCTGTTGGTCCTGGAGGTTAAGTTTAATTATCGCGGTACTTGCAAGCTTACGCGGCCGGAGGAACTTTTTGGCCAATACCTCACGATCCCCTTTGGCCATATAATGCAAAAGGGTTTGTCCATAACGATCCTGAAGGCTGAAGTTCGCCTTGTGTTTGTATAGAAGCTTGAGCCACTGGACTCGTCTCTTCAGGTCATCCGACCCTTTCTTTAGCTTTGGGCTGTCCAGAACAAGGGTATGAGCCGCTGTCCGCCCTTCATGATCCTGGGCGTTCACGTTGAGTCCTCTCTCAATCAGGTATTTCGTAAGTTTCAGATCGGCTTTTCGTGCTGCCAAGTGAAGGAGTCCACGACCCGTATCATCGGTCTGATACACGCTCACACCTTTATCCAGAAGGCTTTTGACTTCCTTTAGTTGGCCCTCTTTGATCGCTTCAAAGAGCTTATCCTTTTGACTGGAGCAGGATACCGATACACTTGATATAAGCAAATACACCAGGATCAAGGGTCCAAGCTTCATAAATCCTCCCATCCTTAGGCTCTGGCTCGATCAATGGCTTTTTTGAGCTCATCGGGTTGATTCGTACCAATACGGTATTTTATAGTCCCCTTCATATCGATTTCCACCGCCATATAGCCCGAAACGTTGTACAGCCAGCCGTGAGGGGTGAAGCGAATCCCCCAGCCGTAGTACCACTTGTTCTTGACAATGTCAGTGGACTTTATCTCATTCAATGGAAAAGATTTCCGGATGAGCCCAAGGCCAAAATGTATCTTCAGGTCCTCGTCCTCAATTTTCACCGTTAACGTGCCGAACAAGGCGATCAGGATCAGCTGAAACGCCGATATGGCCAGCATCGCCCAGTGATAGATTCCTGTAGATCCTGCAATAATAACAGCTACAATCGGTATAGCGAGTGTAATGATAACCACATAACCGATTTGGGTGGCTTGGTAGCGATTGGCCATGACCGTCTCCTTTTTTTCTTTTCGTTTAAAATAATCTTGACAACTCGATGGATTAGGTTATACTTAATTTTACATATAGAATATAACGATCCATTCGTAAAAGCAAATATTTTTTAGGACTCCAGAAAAAAGGTTATAGAATGCGTCTCTTTTTTATGTTTCTTGCCTCCTTATTTATCGTATCATTCAGTGTTCCCTCCTTTGCCATAGATGAAAAGAACGTCCCTGAACAAGACTCACTGAGAGATCGAAGCAGTGGTTCGGGTAATGATAGACGGGTGGCAGAGGGATGGAACCTCATCAAACGCTGGGACTTTTATAAGAAATCAAAGGATTGGGTGGTCTCGAATGACAATAGATCAAAGGGCCGCTTAACTGTTGCAAAGGGTATCCTGGAGTTTGGCAATGGCAAGTCTATGCTCTACTACCCCAATAAGCTTAAAATTAAAGCAAAAACCACTTATCTGATCATCGCCCGCGTGCGTATCAATGAACCTCTGGGGGCTTCCATCGGCTTCTACAACCCCAAGACCAAGGGGATGATGGGGGAGACTCGCATCAGAAAGGGGGATTGGCACATCGTAAAAGCCCTGATCAGTATTGACCCTATCTCTGGGGATAAAAAACCCAAACGATTATACCCCGCGATCCAGACCCAATCGAAAGACGAGATCATTGAAATCGACTGGATAGAGTTGTGGATCTTCCCAAGAACTTCTGCCGCCGCTGCTAGAAATGCCAAACGCTTTGACTTGCTGTTTAAAAAAAAAAGATAAAATCCCTGAAGAACTGGTGGGGTCTAAGATTAGGTGTTCCCTTTACCTTTGGTCCGGCGGGGGATAAAAGCACTTTCTTGTTGCCCTATGTGGGATTTGTTTATGGACGACGTTTAAAACGGAAAACCTTCTATGAGTTGGAGTTGGGATTTATTATCCGGGACTCAAAGGAAGTTTTTCCTGATAAGGTCGACGAATTAAACATCCCCTTGAGCTTTTCCCTGGGCTATCACATGAGCCTGTCCGAAAACTGGCTCTTTGATCCACGGATGGGAGCAGGCTATATGTTTTCCTACACGAAGTTCACCGGCTTTTTTGGAACGAATAGAACCACTGTATCCAGTTCTATCTTCCTACGACCGGGGTTTTCCTTGACTTGGAAGGTGTCACGGAAGGTTTCCCTATTGCTGGACGTGAACCTGATCATGGCTCAGGGGTTGAAATCCGGGTTTGGCAGAATAGATTTCTTCCTGACACCCAGTCTGGGAGTTAATTTCCATTTCTAAGGGCTTGGGAAGCACCTCACTGTAGGGGCGGGTTTCAAACCCGCCCCTACAGAGAGAGGGGGGTCAGGTCGCATTAA
>CAJXGR010000358.1 GCA_913053665.1 uncultured Spirochaetia bacterium | reverse complement strand
AAACCTACCCCTACAGGCGATTGGATAAACTCGACACTTATTGGTTTATCACTATCATAATTTATGCCTCATAGGGGAAATACGTAAAATAGTTAAAGCTGTTGACTGGATGATAAAATATAGGTAGATTTCACCATAGAAATAGTGTCTCACATTATTATCTCCAGGAGAAGTCTGATGGATGAGAACGAACCCAGGAAATCCCCTTTTTCATTTTTAAACTCCCTTAAAGCAATCCTTAAAAAGCTGTTAGATCGAGTGAACGTCCTATTAAAACGTTCTCTAAGTCAATTACCTCTTGTCACGGGGAAAATCGCGGTATCCTATTCTCTACCATCCTGGCCAGCCAAGTCATACAATCGCATCAAACAATGGAGTCTTGGAAAGCGATTGCTTGTCTTTGGACTCCCCATTCTCATTCCAATCATTGGATTCAGCTTTTACTACTGGTATCAATCCCTCCCCAAGCCAAATACTTTAACAGTCAAGGTGATCAAACCTGGACTCACCCGATTGGCAAAGAAACTCCATCCGAAGCCCTTGAAGTTGAAGTTCTATGAGTCAGCCGCTCCCCTGAAGCAAGTGGGTAAACCTATACTGAAGGGGGTTCGCATAAAACCAGAGATTCAGGGGAAGTGGAAATGGACTACTGATAAACTCATTGAGTTTCGACCCGATGTGGATTGGCAAGTGGGTCAGGAATACACAGTAAGTTTTGATAGAAAAGTCTTTCCTGATCATGTTTTATTAAAGAAATATGAACACTCCTTTGTGACAGCTCCCTTTCACGCAGAAATCCAGCAGGCCAAGTTTTACATTGATCCTAAAAACCCTGCCATCAAGAACGCTATTGCTACAGTGGTTTTCAGCCATAAGGTGAATAAAAAGATATTTGAGGAAAATATTAAGTTAACGTTAAAAGTACCAGGAAAAAAGGGGGTTTTTAGCTCATCCAAAGAGACCGATTTCAAATACAAGGTCACCTATGGGCCGTTGGGTGGGAAAGCGTATATCCTGTCTGATCCTATACCTATCCCTAAGAAAACCTCCAAGTTCATCTTCCAGATTAGTAAGGATATACAGGCGGCCAGGGGTGGCCCATCCATTAAGGGAAACCTTGAGGAAAGCGTATCTGTTCCCGGTCTCTACGACCATATGCAGATCGATTCCGTGGAGTTTAACGTTGTACGCAATAAGTCCGATACTATGGACCAGGTGATCATTGTTCAGTCCAATGGAGACGTTTATCCAGCCAGGATTAGCAGAAATATAGAGGCTTATATTCTCCCTAAGAATCGTCCGAAAGTCCCTGGGATGAAAGGAATACGAGACTATGAATGGAATGACACAAGGGAAATCAGTCCCAAAATCCTGAGGCTATCCCAAAAGCTGAAACTCTCACTGATCCCATCAGAAAAGGATTTCGCCAGAATAACCAGTTTGAAGTATAAGGCGAGTCCTGGAAAATATGTTTATGTCCGCCTGAAAAAGGGGATTTCATTTCTTGGCAACTATCGGTCGGGTAAGGTCTTCGACAGGATTCTTACGGTACCCGACTTTCCTGAAGAGGTGAGGATACTCCACAAGGGGGCTATATTAAGCACCAGCGGGGAACGTAAGCTTTCTATTATGGCTTACAACCTCTCAGCCGTCCGGTTTGAGATTGGCAGGGTGATCCCGGATCAGATCAACCACTTGATCAGTCAAACGAGAGGAAACATTGCCAATCCCTATTTTAGTGAATACAATTTTACTGAAGACAATATTGTTGAGAAAAGTTACGAGATCCGAAAGCTCAACATGAAAGCGGCCGGTGAGGCCCAATATTTTTCCTTTGACTTTAACCCTTATTTGCGCAAAAGCCCAGATCCCAGGATGAAACATGGGCTTTTCTTATTTAAAGTGGAAAGATGGCGTGTGGAAGAGGAAAAAGTGAAGGCTAACCATGAAGAAGAAGAGTCCGATGAAGAAAATTACATAGATCAACGGCTGATCCTGGTAACCGACTTGGGTATATTAGTGAAAGATAATGTGGATGGCAGTCATGACATATTTGTTCAATCCCTCCACTCGGGGAAGCCTGTCTTAGGGGCAATCGTTGAAGTCATCGCCAAAAACGGCCTAGGGCTGATAAAGACGTCCACGAATGAGTCAGGACATGGGAAACTCCCTTCCCTTAAGGATTACAAGAGAGAGAAAGCCCCCGTCGCCTATATAGTCCGTAGGGGAGACGATCTATCCTTCCTCCCCTATGCCAGAAAGGATCGTATCCTTAATGTGTCTCAATTTGATGTGGGAGGCGTCTATAGTGCCCATGACCCCAATCACCTGGAGGCGTATCTCTTCTCTGATCGAAGGATCTACAGACCCGGTGAATCCTTTCATATCGGAGTGATTGTTAAGGCCACTGATTGGGCCAAGGATCTCTCTGAGATACCCCTGGAGTTTGTGATCACCGACTCTCGGGGGCTTGAGATTCATAAGGAAAAACGGAAACTCTCCCCTTCAGGTTTTGAGGAACTCACCTACCAGACAGTGGAAACAGCCCCTACTGGTTACTATCAGGTGAATGTATATATCATTAAAGATAAGAAGAAACGTAACTTACTGGGTTCCACCAATGTACGGATCGAAGAGTTCCTTCCAGATCGGATGAACATTACAACAGGGTTTTCAAAGGATATAAAAGCTGGATGGGTCTCTCCAAAAGACCTTAAGGCTGAGGTTCACTTGAAAAACCTTTTTGGCAGCCCATCCAGGGGGCATCGCGTGACGGCCAATATGACCTTACGTCCCAATAGCATTTACTTTCACCCTTATCGAGCCTATCGGTTTGTTGATCCCTACAGAGGAAAGAAGGTGTTTAATGAGGATTTAAAAGAGTCGATCACCGATGAGAAAGGTTTTGCCGAGTTCTCCTTAAACCTGAACCGATTTGATACGGCCACTTATCGCCTTACTGTATCGACGGCTGGTTATGAAAAGGCCGGTGGAAGGCTGGTACGGTCAGCCAAGTCGGTTCTTATATCCCCGTTGTCTTATCTGATCGGTGTTAAGCCCGATGGAGATCTCAGATACATCTATAAAGACCGAAAGCGAACGTTAAAGATCATAGCCATCAATTCCAGACTAAAGAAGATCGGTGTGTCCAATCTCAAAGGACGGCTCATTAAGATAAAATACGTATCCATACTCACCAAACAGGAGAATGGAACCTTTGAGTACCAATCTGTTAAGAAAGAACTGCCCATTTCTGCTTTTACACTGAATATCCCGGCTATAGGTCTCAGTTATCCTTTGCCTACAAAAGAACCAGGTAATTATGTGCTTGTCATCGAGGATCAGAAGAAGACTAAACTCAGTGAGACCAAGTTTAATGTGATTGGACCGGGTGAAGCAACCCGTAGTCTTGAGAAAAACGCCGTCCTTCAAGTTCAGCTCAATAAAAAGGACTATAATAACGGAGAGGCCATTGAAGTGGCCATCAAGTCTCCTTATGTTGGAGCTGGGCTGATCACCATTGAGAAGGATAAAGTCTACTCTTACAAATGGTTTAAGACATCTACAACTTCATCGATTCAGTCCATCAATGTTCCAGAAGGTCTTGAGGGCAATGGTTATGTACACGTGTCCTTCATACGGG
>CAJXGR010000357.1 GCA_913053665.1 uncultured Spirochaetia bacterium | reverse complement strand
TCAATAATTTCAGGCTTACTCAATTCTTCATCACAAAGATTTACTAAATAATTTGTTGCTTCTTCCCCATATAGACCAGCATTTCTTATTATATATGAAGCCCAAAATGCATTTATCTCAGTCTCAGTAAAATATTCTCGACAATATTCTAACACATATTGTTTTAAAACGTCACGTTCGTTGTATTCACGATCAGCCATTATTTATATCCATAAATTAAGTCGGAGTATTATTTAGACCAATTGTGAAGATATTTTGCCCGTTTTGATACTTATAATCAAAGCTAAACTTATGGACGTCCGTAATATAGTGGACTAAATAAAGTCCCAAGCCCATACTTCCATTATTGCCACTGTCCTTAGAGCCCTTCACAAAAGGTTTCAGGTATTCTTTAAAGGGCCTTTCCAAGGACTCACCGTGATTGATAAACTTTATGCAGCCGTTTTCCTTTGTGATCAGTATCTCACCATCCTTCGCGTACTTCAATCCATTATCCACCAGGTTCTTGACCGCCAAAACGAAAAGCTCAAAGTCCACGAGGACGTCACGATCATCCACATCCAGCTGGATCTCCTCCCGGCTCATGTAAAGTATATCCATGACATGGTCTATAATATCCTGAAAGCGATAGGGTCGGATGTTCAACTCATCCTTTTGAGACGTGGACTTGTCGATACTCGCAAATTCGTTTGCCAGCGTATCGATACGGGTTAATACATTCCTCAATAAGTCCTTGTGTTGGGAGGGTTCAATGAGTTCAACAGCCAGTTTTCCCTTTGTGACAGGCGTTTTAAGCTCATGCATAATATTCCTGAGAAAGACAGTTCGTTTGTCAGTAAGGGTTTTGATCTTTTTGATGGCCTTATCGAACTCGTTGGCCAGATGAGAGATTTCATCCTTTTTATGAGTGGAGCAGTCAATATCAAGGTCTCCCTCTCCATAGCGTTGAATGGCCCGTTCCAGGCTTTTCAAGGGATAAAGGCGTTTGATGATAAAGATATAAGTGACGACAAGAATGAAAGATGCGATGAAATAGATAAGCCAAAAATAGGTTTTCTTTTTGTTTCTCGGGAGTAAATCTCTCAACAGGAAATGACCATTGATGTTGGCAAAGTCCAGGTAGTGGGTACTTTGATGCTGTAAGATCTTTAAATAGCCCTGTAGAAGCTTCTTTTTAAGAAGAATCTCGCTGTCCTTCAGGATGGATTGTCTATTGCTGTCAACAAGCTCCATCTTAAGGTTGGCTATCAGCTTGTTGATCTCACTCTGAGACCTGGAATTATCGATAGCATGACTTGTCACGCGGACGGTCATGTAGTAGCGATCAAACAACTCCTCGACGATAAGGTTATGATCCATCTTCAGAAGGGTGAAAAAAAGCACTGATATGCTGACAAGTGAGATCAGAAAGGCAATGGTGATGCCAAAGAATATAGAGTTCTTGTTCATACGCCTTATCCTATAAATCGATAGC
Source organism: uncultured Spirochaetia bacterium (assembly GCA_913053665.1). GTDB lineage: Bacteria > Spirochaetota > UBA6919 > UBA6919 > UBA6919 > CAJXGR01. Next base: position 2,201 of record CAJXGR010000357.1, on the reverse strand, counting down.
CCACACCCCGTACGGCTTCTATATACTTGGGATTTTTGGTGTCATCCCCTATCTTTTGTCTGATACGGCTGACGATCACATCAATACTTCGTTCACCACTCTCATACTGGATAGCGTCGATAGTATCGATGATAAAGTCCCTTGAGAGGGCGTATCCATTTTTCTGGATGAAGAGTTTCAGGATCTCATACTCTGCCCTGGTGAGAGAAAGAAGCTGACCCTTTTGTTTGATCTGCATCAAATCGTTATCCACAGCAAACTCTTTGGATGTCCCTTCATCGATCTTCTTGTATCTTCTTAATACACTGTGAATACGAGCCACCAACTCTCTGGGGTCATAGGGCTTGGGGAGGTAATCATCGGCCCCAAGCTGTAAGCCAATCACTTTGTCGCTCACATCCACTCTGGCAGAGGATATAATGATAGGTATCCTATACTTTGCTGACACAATCTTGCATATCTCGAGGCCATCCATGTGAGGCAAGCTCAAATCAAGGATCATGAGGTCGTAATCTTCCCTGTCCAGGACATCAACGCCCATGAGGGGGGATGGGTAGTTCTTCAAGTTAATGTGATACTCGGCTAGACAGCTTTTAAGAAGCTCGGCGATCTCTAAATCATCTTCTATCATGATGACATTGATCATAGACGTTTATCTCACTTTTTTGGCTTGTTAATAATTGGTTAACAATCAATTAATAATCTATTAATCGATAGGGCTTATATTAAATATATCAAATTATCCAGTGAAACACACAAATTATTTGGATAATCCATTAAAAGGAGTCTATGAGCATGTTAAAGTTTATCGAATCAAAGAATAGATCATCGATAGGACGTTTATTAGTCACTCTTTCTTTACTGGGACTGATTGGCGTGTCCTGTGGAGGCAGTACAAAAGACTCACCCAGGCAGATGGTTAACTATTTCCCTGAACCGGCCTTTGTATCCCTTAAAAACGACAGCAAGGTGGAGCAATTCCCCTCAGAGTCCGTATGGAATGGCGGACCGAACATGCTTTACAATTCTATCACACCTGACGGCAAGGTGCTATTAGCTACAAGCCCCAATACGTCGCGAGTTCATGCTTTTGATGCTCGTAGTGGGAAAAAGCTAGCGGTCATCAAGGTGGGCAAAGGATCCAAGGGAATAAAAATATCCCCAAACGGCAAAGAAGCTTATGTCACCAATGAAGCTGAGAATAGTATCAGTGTTATCAAGCTGTCTAACTTCAAAGTGGTCGCAAAGATACGTACTAAAAAGAAGCCTCATAACGTACGGTTTAATAAAAAAGGAAGTCGGGCCTATGTGACACTTCAGGGTGGAGCAGGCTTGGGAGTGATCAATACCCGCAAACGCAGAGTGATAAAAGTAATTCCCATTAAAGGACTGGTGGGGCCTCACAACCTGGATCTCTCCAAAAATGGGAACTACGCCTTTGTGAGAGACACTTACAATACGGTTGCCGTGGTTCGTTTAAAGTCGGGGAAAGTGAAGAAGCTGATTAAAGTAGGCTTGGGCCATGCAGGAATTGACGTCATCCCCAACGGTAAATACGTATTCACAGGGGCTATTGGCGATAAAGTTGTCACCGTCATCAATGCAAAGACTTTAAAGGTGGTTAAAAAGATAAATGTTGGCAAAGGCCCTCACGGTGTGCGAGCCAGCAAAAACAGCCGATGGGTCTATGTGAGTGTGACGGGTGCGAATACGGTCGTCGTGATCGATACGAAAACCCTTAAAGTGGTCAAAACCTATAAAGTTGGCCAATTCCCTTTTTGGATCTCGGTAAACGGCAATCCATAAGAAGTGGTATCTTGATGTCAATATAGTTAAACAGGTTTAAGTTCTCCTGAAATACGGGGAGAGCCCGTTCCAATCAACCTGTTCGCTAAACTCTCCCTAAATTACCTCCTCCATTATTGGAGGAGGTTTATGCCATAATTATTTCCGAGTGAGCCGTGACTTCAGAGAATATATTATACAGAGTCACGGCTCACTCTTTTTTGAAGGGGTTATATAGATGTATAGATTAACTCGCAGATAGTTTCATCAGATCCGACATGCCAAGTCCTTCCATCAAACCAGGCTGTACTCCATCACCAAACTCATTTATCTTTACCACACCGTAATCTGGCCCAACAACCGTTCGTAAGGGCCGCTCACCTGACTTTGTAGCAATAAGCTTTGAAAACACATCC
>CAJXGR010000356.1 GCA_913053665.1 uncultured Spirochaetia bacterium | reverse complement strand
TTTGTCAGATAGATTCTTATATCCCGAACTCACGTTAATTAGTTTAAGAGTTCTTTAGGATAACTTGAATAGAACGGGTGCTCCGATTGCCGTAATAGTCGTAAGCGTAGACCTTTACTTTATAGGTGCCATCGGGAAATACTGGATCATCCTCGTCATCAACACCATCTGTATCCCAGAAGCCTAGCCTGTCATTGATCTTACCGTTACTGCTGTTTGTCAATACATAGTAGTACTGTCTTTTATGATTTAAATAGTTGTTTCGTGTTGAATAAGTCCCGGTGAACTTGAAGATGACGTGGATTTTCCCTTTCAGATCAATCACAAAGGGATCAATATTGAAGTCCTTTACAGGCGGGACATTTTCAACGCCAGGCAAGGTATCGAACTTGTAGACCACTGTTTTAGGGATTCCAATACTTAAATCATCGTCCAAAGGGGTAATCTTATAAGCAATCTTATACGGATCAAGGTCATAGGGACTTGGGGGGATCAAGTCTCTTATATTGGCCACAATATCCACGTCACCACTCAGAACATAAGTCCCCTCTTTGTCTTTTTGAAAGTAGTCTTCAGAATGGTTTTTACAAAACAGTATTTCCTTGATTTCGGGAGGCTTTGAGTCCTTCAGGGTTTTTAAATATCTCATGGGATTGATAGGTCTTCCACCCTTCCATAACTCAAGATGAAGATGGGTAAAACGCCAATTAACGTTTGTGATCCTCCCAAGTTGATCCCCTTGATGTATCTTGACTTTTGTTCCACTCATATAGTCCAGGCTTGAGGGGATGCTGGCAGGGATTAGATGGAGATAGACCCAGGTCAAGCCATTATTTGATTGTACGACAACACCACTACGGTAGTTGGGATCATGGAAATCATAAAACATTTGGCCAATACCATTAGCTACAGCGTAGACGGGGCTTCCTCCTTTAGCTAGCAGGTCGATTCCATGATGGAAGTATGCAAAGGATTGTCCCAGAGTTATAGGTGTGTGGTAAAGGTTTCCAATGATAAAGGGTTTCTTGACAGGCCATGGGTAACGCTTTTTACTTTTATGAGTGAAGGTCATGGGAGTGATGAACAGAAATACCAGGATCCATACAAGGTAATAAGAGGGTTTGAGACCTCCTGCAAGTTTTTTTAATATAGGGGAACTGGATTCCATAGATTTTATAATCAATTTGGGCGGTACTAGATTTGAACTAGTGACTCCCTGCGTGTCGAGCAGGTACTCTAACCAACTGAGCTAACCGCCCTCTCATTTGAGGCTATCGTAATTTTAAGACGTTTTCACCAAAAAGTCAAGAGATTTTAGTTTATTGATAATTGAGTGTTTTTCTTTGTTAATTCTCTTAATTGTTATATTATTAACCTATCCTAGGCCCACCCTTACTATTGGTCACCTTTTGTATTGTATGGCTCTTAATGACTGGGCCATCCTTCTAGATGGATTAATGCTTGTCACGTATAAATGAGAATCAACAAAGTCATTTTTTTTCACAGCTGTGCTTTAAAGCAAGTATTTACTACTTGAAGAAAACTTCGCATATTTCATTAGCCATCCGATTGATAGCGTATTGCAAATAGGTTTCGTCTTCAATCTTTCTTCTTAGCTCATCAAGTCGGGCAAACCCTTTTTCCAGGTTCAATTCTTCTTTTTCTTCCACTTTAAAATCCTTTTTTAAGTGTATTAATAGTTGGTATCGAAAGCGTCCTCTATGTGAGTGATTCGATAGGTTCCTTTTTCATACAATAAGCTGATATAATCAAACCTGCAATCCATTGTAAGCTCTTTTTTATTTAAATAATATTCAGCCGATTGGATGATATGTTTTTGCTTTCCTTTAGATATTTGCTCAAGAACATTACCAAAAGTTTCGTCTTTTCTCAATTTAACTTCAACAAAAACAATATAATTCTCATTTTTGGTAATAAGATCAATTTCGCCAAAAGGAGTGTAATAATTGAGTTCTACAATCTCATAACCCTTTTCTTTTAAATATTTGGCCGCCAAGGATTCTCCAAAATATCCTTTTTCACGATTTGTCATCCTGTCAGTCCCATTCGATACGGTATGCATCATCCGCCGAATAGATAAATGCTATAATCTCAGCAATGGTCTGATAAAGAGTTTCAGGAATCTCATAGCCCAGGTCTAAAGTGTATAATATTTCCATAAGCTGGCTATCGTCATGAATAGGAATATTCTGTTCCCTGGCCAGTTCAATGATTTCCTCAGCCCTCTGGCCTTTAGCTATAATTTTTGGGATATGATCTTTATGAATGTTGTACACTTAAAAAGTTCTCCGGATTCCTTCTATAGGATGCATTAAAATGTTCTGGACTAAAATGAGAGTCCCCATTATTACAAGTCTTTAGGAAATACTGTTTTACGAAATCTGCCTTTTCCTTGTCTTCCAAATTCATATCAATATGTATTTTATCATGATCGATAAGACAGTAGCCATGAATCTTTTTGAGATAGTTTAGACCCCACTCAAAGTAAAATATATGCTGATCCTTTTTTTGGGTCTTGGGAAAGGATTTTACCTTAAAATGCGTGACATGATGATCATGCATCAGCAGAGGGATAGAGAAAAAGAACTGATCCTCTTCGCCTGGACTCTTGTATGTGCTGACTCGTTCAGTTTGATAGTGTTCTAAAATACGCTTTAGAAGGTCGCTATCATTATTTTGAGTGATGGATTTAAGTAAGTCCAGGAGGAATATACCTTTTTGCGTTACATCAATTTCATTATCAGGAGGTGAGCTTGAGTTGTTTTTTGAGAGATACCCCATCTTGATAAGCTTTTCAAGAACCTGATGTTTTAAATCCTTCTTTTTTGGAGAGATAAAATAATGTTCATCAAGGAAAGGAATCAGCGGGTGATTAGCCTGTTGAATCAATTGACTGAGTTCTTTCCCAAGCTGACTAAGGTTTTGATCATAGGCTATCCATGATTTCAGGTTTCCAGGAGTTGTTTTGAGGCCTTTTGCTTTCATAGCGACGAGAGTCTCAAGGAGTCCATTGTCTATACCGGGATAGTTCTGTTTGATAAATCGATAGAGGGTGAGAATATCTTTTTCCAGTGGGGCTAAATTGTATTTAAGAAAGTATTTAACAATCTGATGGAGGAGAGAGTCTTTTTCGGAGGAGTTTAATTCGGTGAATTGATGAATAATTTGACTGGATTGCCTAGATCTTTCTTTGGATGAAATCAATTGAAGGACTAGTTGACCTTGATTTTTAAGAACTTTAAACAGTTGTTTTTCTTCCAAATTATCTAAATACTTGACTTTATACTTGGTATGCCCCAGTAAAATCAAGTAACTGCCGTTGGAATCTTTGTTTAGAACAGTCCCAGTGACCAGTTCTCCGATCTTGAAAGGGAATCGTGTTTCTGTATTTGTGGATGGTATTTCGATAAAATCATTATTGCTTGTCATGGTGATAATAAAAGCCGGCGTCCTAGACTTGATAAGGGGAAACCGGCTTTTTAAGAGAAGTCCATTTCATTAATTCGTTTACTTCCTTTGTAATAACGATGTTTTCAGAACAAGCAAATTATCGACTTATATTAAAATATAGTTACCAAAAAGTTCAAAATGATTCTTAGAAGGCGTTAAAAATCAAGTTCCCGATAGGGTAATAAAACTTTGGTTCTTTATGTTT
>CAJXGR010000355.1 GCA_913053665.1 uncultured Spirochaetia bacterium | reverse complement strand
TACAAGAATGAGACAAAGTCAAGGATTATCTTTTAGTGGACATAATGGAGTTTATCTATTAGATTTCTTTTGGGGGAAATGGATTTTTTCCTTTTTATCCTTAATTTCGATAATGTTCATCCAACAAGAAAGAAAAAACCTATAAAACCCTTGACTTCTAAAACTTATAATATTAGCTTTCGTCTAATAAATCCAGGATGAGTCCATGATTCAGTCTTTAAAAGATCTTTTTAACAAAATCTCAAAGCTCCCCAATGACCTTCAGGAACAATTAGCTTTAGAGATCTCGAGGCTTCTATCTAATTTAGAGTGGGACAAGTTGTTAAACCATCCTAAAAGTGAAAAGCTCCTTGTGAAAATGAAAGAAGAGGCAGTCGTTGATATTCGTGCCGGTGAGACGGTTGATGCGGATGAGGTCTTTGGAATCCATGAAATCACGGACAACCAAAAAGTTCATAAAACTTCTAAATAATCTTCCAAAGGTTATTCAAAAGCTGGCTAAAGAGAAATACGATCTCTTTAAAGAAAATCCTCATCACCCTGTCCTTAACTTTAAAAGGCTTCAAAAAGATGATGAACTTTGCTCTATCCGTTTTGCTAACAATTGGCGAGCATTAGGCTATATTAAAGACGATATTATTTACTGGTTTTGGATTGGCCCCCATGAAGAATACAATAATCTGATTAATCAACTCTAATTCTTATCTCTTGAAAGAAGCTTTTCTTCCTTTTCATGAGCCCTGTAGCTATATTTTATTTGGTCTTCTTGATAAGCGGCTTAATAGCTTCTCCTGTGATTGTCCTGTCTTTCTCCTGTCCTTCGCCTATGTGTCGGGGTGGTCATGGAATGTCAAAGGAAGGGAGAAGGGGATTCATTCAATCACTCCTTCAATCTGGGGTCAATGGCCTCCCGTAGGGCATCTCCCACGAGGTTATAGGTGGTGACCGAGATGAATATGGCGATCCCCGGTATAAGGGACAGCCACCAGTGGGTCAACACGTTGCTTTGGCCCACACTGATCATCTGTCCCCAGCTGGGAAAGGGTTCACGCACACCAAAGCCTAAATAGCTAAGACTAGCCTCAATCAACATGGCACTGGCAATTCCAAAGGTTGCTGACACAAGAACAGGGGTCAGGGCGTTGGGCAAGATGTGCTTAAAGATGATCTTAAAGTCTGGTACCCCCAGGGATTTAGCGGCCATGACAAAGTCCTGATTGCGTAGTTTAAGAAACTCGCCTCGGGTTAAACGGGCTACCCCAGGCCAACTGGTGAAGCCAATCACAATCATTATGTTTGTGATACTGGGCCCCACAAAAGCAATGATCGTAAGAATCAGGAAGAAAGAGGGAAAACAGATTACAATCTCAATAAATCGTGAAATGACTATATCGATTTTCCCCCCGAAATATCCCGCGACAGCCCCAAAAAACACACCTATAAATACATAGATGGAAACCGCCACAAAGCCTACTGACAAAGAGATTCTCGCTCCCCATATCATGCGTGACAAAACATCCCGCCCCGTATTGTCTGTTCCTAAAAGGTGTTGGGATCCGGTGGCTGAAAAAGGGCTTTCATAGCGATCCCCTGCAAAGTTCTCGTTGAAGCCGTAAGGGACGGGAGGAAAGATCGCATAGTCCTCTTCTGATTGAGATGCTCGGCTTGCCTGACCCTTAATAGCTGTGGCACCCCTGGTTTTTTCTATGTTTGAAATGAATAGTTTCTTATAATCCGTTGGGATAAAAGGTCTGGAAGGATTTATGATTAATACAAAGGCAAAAACTCCCAATAGACCAAAGATGATGTATCGTTTTAGTCTTTTCTGCCTGGCCAAGTCATGAATAAAAAGAGTTAATAGTTTATTAATTAAGGGTGAGGCGACTAAAATCAGGAAGAGGATCATAAAGGTGATGTCCAGGCTACTCAATGAACGGAACGCCGGGAAGGTTAGCTTTCTGACAAGGTGATTTCTTATGTTAGAAAACGTTAGTTGACCTGCTACAAGACCATGAAGCTTATCCATCTCTTGTTTTACTTGATCCTTAGCGGATTGATTTAAACCGCCTTTCTCTAAAGTTATTCCAGAAAAGAAAGCATCATATTGTTCAATGTATTTATCAATCTGAGAGGCTGTTTCATCCGATACGGGAAACTTCAAGGCCTTTAAGCTGTCCAATACAAGGTTTTCCATCTTCCCGTAGTCTAACTGGCTTTTCAGCTGGATCAACAGGATATTCGCTCCATCTTTCTTGACAAGCTTCTTTACCCTTTCTTTGGCTAGATCTTTCTCCTGTCTGCCTAAAACCTTACGTTTGTTTTCCAGAACAAGTTTCCTTTGTATTAATACATCCTTATCCTTTTCAGTAGAAGAACGGCTGGAGGTGTTTTTAGAGAGCTTCTCAATTGCCTCCTCCAGTTCAGTAATTTTCCCCTTCGTCTTCTCATATTTGTTCTTCAGTTCATCCTTTTTCTTATTGATTAAATATACTTTCTTTTTCAGTACGTCGAACTGGATTTGGGCTTTTTTCTGGCTTTCCATAAGGCTTTTCTGGTTGAGAATACTGGATAACAACTTCTCATGAGTCTTTTCCCAACTGGCGTAGGAGTCTTTATAAAACTCGCCGTAACTGGTGTAGATGGCTAGAGGGTTGTTATTGGCGATCAGAGGGGCAAAAATTGCTATAAAGAAAAAGAACAGAATGATCCATACAGATATAACAGCTGATGTCTTCTTCTTAAACTGTTTCCATACGATGTCCCAATAACTTTTACCTGTCGTTTTCTCATGAGGAACAGGGGCTAACGATTTATCCATAGTTTTATCCACTTCAGTCAAATGTAATCCTCGGGTTGACAAGGACGTATAGAATATCCGATATGAGTATACCTACTAAGGTCAGGATGGATGAGAGATATAATACGGCCATGATAACGTTGTAATCCCGTTGGAGAATGGCATTAAAACCAAGCTGGCCCATCCCCGGTATGTTAAAGACCCTTTCAATGATCACACTCCCCCCGATGAGTATGGGAAGGATGGATGAGGCGATGGTGATAATGGGTATCAGAGAGTTTCTAAGGGCGTGCTTGATGATGACCGTTTTTTCAGAAAGTCCTTTAGCCCTTGCGGTGCGAATGTAGTCCTGACGGAGGACTTCCAGCATCCCTCCTCTCATTTGCCGTGAGAGATAAGCATAACTGGCCAGAGTCGATGAAAGGATTGGCAGGAACAGGTGTTTAGCAACCGTATAAGATTGAGTCCCCAGTTTATCCCAATAGGAAGCCTTTGTAAAGTTGTAATCTGTAAAGAATTGGCAGGCATGGGATAGAAAGTCGGAGAGGGGTAGACCTGATTCGGGAAACCATTGAACGGGAAGCCCAAAAGCAAAGCTTTCGCCCATGGACTTGTTGGCAAAGAGTTCGATAAGCCATATCGCCACGAAAAAGCTTGGGAGAGAGTAAAGCATGAACAATGAAACTGTAATCATCTTATCAGAGAGAGTATTCTCCCTAATGGATGACAATATCCCAATGGGAACCGCCACAATATAAGTGATGAAGATGGTAATCACCGCCATGATCAGGGTTATGGGGATAGCGTCTTTCAGGAGCTTATTAACTGTCGTGCCGGGATGACTGCTGGACAGGCCGAAATCAAAGGTCGCCACACTCT
>CAJXGR010000354.1 GCA_913053665.1 uncultured Spirochaetia bacterium | reverse complement strand
CGTTTGTTAAAATCTTTAGCCCCATCCACAGCATGGATTATATTATATATATGCAGAAACAGGAAACCCAGACCCAATCCAATTGCCGTAGCAATCCTTCCATCTGATAAGTTCGACTTTTCTTTAATTTTAAACTCAAAGCCAAAGTCTTTTTTCAATTTGAATGACATGTCTGTCACCATTAATAAGGCTGAAAAGAATAATACGTTTTCTCCTACCCAAAACAACATCCCACTTTCCGTATCACCCACATAATACTGCCCTAAGCCAGGATTGTAAAAAGACAAAGCTCCGGCTAGGAAAGGATCTTTCTTCAAATAAGAAAGCTTCTCTTGACACCAGACGCTTTGAACACTAAGTAATATCACAAATAGGACAGCTATAAACCTTTTCATTGATCCCTATAGATATTCTAATTTAATTCCCTTTATACAAGGTTCTTTTCTTTATCCTTTATAAAATCTAAAACCTCTTGTGGACCAGGACATCTCATCAATTCTTCACGCCAACTTTCTTCTTTAAGTATTTTAGTTATTTTGGCAAGAGCTTTCACATGATTTCCATGATCCTCTTTAGGAGAAATTAATATAAAGAATATTTTAGAGACCTTCTTATCTAATGCCTGAAAATCAATCCCTTGCTTTGATATCCCAATCCCTCCAAGAATACTCTTAATACCAGAGACCTTAGCATGAGGTATGGCTAAACCATCGCATATTCCAGTGCTTGAAAGCTTTTCTCGTTCAAAGATAGCATTACGGATAATTTCTTTATTTTCATCAAGCATCTTAGCTTGTTCCAAAAGGTCCACTAACTCGATAAGTACATCTTCTTTAGTCTGGCTTTTCAAATCCACTTCAATACCCTCTAACCTAAGGATATCGCTTATTATCATAGTGTTCCTCCAGATGTCAGGAGGCCAAGACTCTGATCCTTACGATAATACAATATATTTAAGCTGTTCACTTCGGGATCATGGAATATTAAATATTTGTCAGAATGCTTGATCTGGCCAATGGCATCTGACATTTGGATATAATCAATAGAATAGTCTGATTGATCAATTTCAACCATTTCATCACTCTCTAATTTAATTTGGCGTTTAAACCACTTGCCACTGTTCCTCTGAATAAGAGCGTAAATATTGTCTTCTTTTAATGCAATACTTTCAATCATCGCTTCTTTTTCTTCATTGAATATTTCAAAGTTATGATTATTCAGAGACAGCTGGAGAATCGCTTCATGCTCTGTCATTGGTTTAGGGGCCACTTCTTTAACCTTTGTAATGACCAGATTTTCAGACTCTTTGTTATCTGTTTGCGGTGCAAAATTACTCGCCAGAGATTTAGCTTTCCTATGGCTGTATTTTTCTTTATTTCTTCTGATTTGCCTTTCAATCTTACCAAATAAAAGATCGATGGACTCGTACATATCATTACTACTCACTTCACAGAAAAAGGTTTTTTCATCCGATAAAATCGTGACTTCAGCACAATGCATTAGCTTTCTGACCTCAAGGATCACATGAACATTAATGATATGCTCAAAGTAATATTTTACCTTCTCAACCTTTTTTTGAACATATTCTTTTAGACTAGGGGTTACCTCTAAATGTCTACCAGTTATAGATATGTTCATTCAATACCTCCTTTTTAAAAGTCTCTTCTACGAAATGAAGGCTCTATTTTCAGGCTCTTTCTATATTTAGCCACTGTTCGCCTTGCGATATGAATCCCCTGATTTGAGAGTATTTTAACTATTTTATTATCACTCAGGGCTTTATCGTTCTGTTCATTTTGTATGATTTCTTTGATAATCTCTTTGACGCTACGGCTAGACTTCATTTCTCCACTAGACTTACGAATCCCACTTGAGAAAAAGAACTTCAGGCTGAATATACCCCACGGGGTTTCGATGTATTTGTTCGTTGTAACGCGACTAATGGTTGACTCATGCATTTCAATCTTCTCAGCTATATTTCGCAAAATCAAAGGCTTTAAATATTGTGGGCCCTTCTCAAAAAAGTCTTTTTGATATTCCGTCAATTGCTCCACAACCTTGGAAATCGTACTTTTCCTTTTATCCAAACTAAAAACCAGTAGTTTAGCTTCTGTATATTTATTATTGAAAAAATCCTTCACATCGCTTCCTATATCTTCTGATTGGAGCATTTTCCGATAGGTGTTGTTGACTTTTATATGGGGTAAAAAGTTTTCATTGACTGAGACAGAAAAACCACCTTCTACTTTCTTGACGGATATGTCCGGAACAACATATTTGATTTTCTTGGTACTAAACTGCCTGGCAGGTATCGGTTCAAACTGGGATATGAATTTCACAGCCTTTTTTATATCATTTAATGTTGTTAAATATTTTGTCACTATTTCTTTATACTTATTTCGTTCCAGTAGGTTCAGATCATTTTCTACAATAGAACGTGCCAACTCATTTTTCTCATCATGCTGATCCATTTGGATTAATAAAACTTCTCGGAGATTACACCCGGCAATTCCTGGTGGATCCAGGGCCTGCACCATAGAAAGGACTTCTAAGACCTCCTCCGCTGAACAGCTTAAAGAATCAGCAATCTCTTCAACAGAAGGACTAAGGTAACCGCTTTCATCCAATGAAGATATAATAATTTCACCAATATGGAACTGCAAATCGTTTATATCCAGTAAACGTAACTGACCCAGGAGATGCTCATAAATAGTTGTTTCTACCGCAAATGCATTCTCCAGAAATTGTTGCTTACTGTTACCATCCGTATCTATAGTACTTTTTTTGATGTAGCCTAAATCACTGGAATCTTCAAAAAAGGTTTCTTCCGTAAAAGGCTCAACGGTCCCCTTTTGATCGTTGATAGCCATTTCAAGACTATTTTTATCTATTCCTGTGGCTTCATCATTATTTTCACCCAATGACTCACTGTCCTTCTTTTCTTCAATACTTTCTTCAATTTCCTCCAAAAAAGGGTTTTCAGAAAGTTCTGCTTCAACTTTGGCCGCCAGTTCAAGGCTTGAGAGTTGAAGTAATTTTATCGCATGTTGCAGTTGAGGTGAAATGACTAGCTTTTGAGTTTGTTGCAGCCCAAGACCGACATTTTTCATAAAGGGGTCACTGATTATTATTTATTCTATATTCTTTTCTTATTGGTTAGTATACAACAATTTTTATCAAAAAGCAATACTTTAATAAAAAAACTCCCGTCCAACAAACTAAAGACTGAAGTTGTCTCCAAGATATACTTTCCTAACTTCTTCATTGTAAGCTAATTCGGAGGCTGTGCCAGAATATCTGATTTTGCCATCCGATAATATGTAGGACCGGTCAGTGATCCTTAATGTCTCTCTTGCATTATGATCTGTTATTAATATCCCGATTTTCTGTTCTTTTAGTTTAAGGATGATTTTTTGTATCTCCTGCACTGCAATAGGGTCCACTCCGGCAAAGGGTTCATCTAGCAGGATAAAACGGGGGTGGGTGGCCAAAGCCCGAGCAATCTCAACCCGCCGTCGTTCGCCACCAGACAGGCTCATACCCAGGTTATGGCGAATATGGGTGATATGCAGCTCCTCGAGCAACTCTTCGAGTGCATTTTCCTGTTGAGTTGGCTCCAGATCGGCTCGTGTCTGTAAAATAGCCAAAATATTATCGGCGACTGATAATTTCCTAAAAATGGATGCCTCCTGTGGTAGAT
>CAJXGR010000353.1 GCA_913053665.1 uncultured Spirochaetia bacterium | reverse complement strand
ATCAGTGATCTCCAGAATGAGTATTTTCTTTTTGACTTGTGAGACAGTCATTCCAGGTAAAATCAAGGTTAAGCCAAAGGCTAAAATAAAGGACTTGGAATAAACCCATTTGATGGTTCTTTTTTTTATAATCATGAACTATTCCTTCAATTAGCTGTCTTATCGAGGATCAAACCCGATGTTCTTGTCCAAAGTGATCTATTAATAAAATTGCGTGTTCCCCTCCCAGTCAAGGTAACACCTGATATGTTTGTTAAGTAGTTTGATTATCCTCTATATTTATATATTCCAATAAGTTAGGTATGTTCAACTTTTTAAGTCCTCTGTGTAGATGGGTGGTCACTGTGGGAATCGTCATATTTAATTCACTGGCAATTTCGCTGACTGATTTATTTTCTTTTCTGAGTTGTATGACTTTTCGTTGAGTGGGAGAGAGTTTAGAAACATTGTCCTGCATAGTTTCATAATGCTGAATGATCTGAAGGGCTTTTTTATTGGCCTTCTCAATGGATGGGTCTATAAGCGAGCGATTCAAGGAAAGGAAATGCTCTTTATCAGCATTTAGATTGGTAATGATTTTATCCATCATTTTTTCCCCTATGGTTCCCTTTTGTACGTAATCCGCCCCAATTTCCCTTGCCTCAGTCATGGATTCCTGGGTTGGAAATCCCGTGATCAGTATCACATGAATCTGAGGTTTACCTAGTTTGATGAGTCTAGCACACTCTATACCCGACATTTCAGGCATCACCATATCCACCAGACAGACATCGGGCTGAAAGGGCGCATTGAGCTGGGGGATAAAGGCTAATGCGGATGAATATTCCCCATAAAGCCTGATTCTATCATCTTTTATCAGTATTGATTTAATGTGATCCCGATAGACTAAATCATCATCAATGATACAGACTTTAATTTTGTCTTGTTCTGTCATAACTCATATTCTAATTTTGATTTTAACTTTTAATAATATAACACTAGGTGGCGATTTAGGGGTGTAAAGGTTCTTTACAAAGTATGAAGTTTTTTATATTTCTCTTATTTCATCCGGATCAGCTTGGAGGAGATTATGAATGGTTAAATTGAAGTTTGTGCCTTCTCCAATGGTTGATTGATAGTGATAGATCCCATCAATTTGTTGGGCAAGTTCTCCAATGATCTTTAAACCATAGGAGTTTGGTTTATCCTTAGATTTGGAATAGTCAAATCCTATACCATTGTCCCGTAGGTTAATGATCATGTCCTGTCCTTTAATATCCACTTTGACCCATACTTTTTGGGCTTTTGAGTGTTTAATAATATTATTAAGCAGTTCTAAAAAAATGTCCAAAAACCCATGGACTTTTTCGATGGAAAGGAATGGATGGTCATCCAGATTCTCAGGCTGAATCTCATATTCCATGTCATAGGCCGGGAAAAGCATTTCTCCACGCATTTTTAGCTCATGCAATAGTTTATTGGCACTGCATTTTTGATTGTAAATGATAAATAAAATGTTACTACTCTCATTGCTGCAATGGGATAGGAGATTATGGATCACCTTCAAGTCACTCACTTCTGTTGGATTGTCAAGATAAGTGTTCAGGCGACTACGGGCGGACTCCAGTTTATTTTTTAGGGAATTGTGGATTTTACCTGTCAGCCGAGTCATTTCTTTCATCACTTTGTTCAGATGGTAATTAACCCCCTTTAACTCCTTATAATATTGACTGTTACTCAGATGGGTTTTCATACGAGCCAAAAGCTCCCCTTTAGAAAAGGGTTTGGGGAGAAAGTCATTGGCACCATGTCCCATACCTTTTATCAGATCAGCGATTTGATTTTTAGCCGTAAGGAGAATAATAGGCAATTCAATTTTTGAGTGGGTCAGTCTGATTTTTTCACAGACCTCATAGCCTGTCATCCTTGGCATCATGACATCCAGAAGAAGCATGTCAAAATCATCCTTCTGAAAAGCCTCTAAAGCTGTTGGACCATCTAATGCCTGGACTACAGTAAACCCTTCGGAACTTAAGAAATTAACAATGACCTGAAGGTTTATTGGATCATCATCTACGGCAAGAATCTTCCCCCGTTTACCATTGTTAGGTTGAACTAGTGAATCTATATTCATACTGTCCTCTTCTACTAGCAAAACGGCTGAAACCTCACTTTCAGTCCATTCATAGGAAGAACGAGCAGAACTTGTACTCACTGGAATAGTGAAAGTAAACTGACTTCCCTCACCCAAAACTGATTGAGCCTTGATCTCACCGCCATGGAGTTCAATAAGCTTTTTGCTAATGGCTAATCCCAGACCTGTCCCCCCATATATTCTTGCTATACTAGAACTTGCCTGATAAAAGGCATTAAATATCTTATTCAATTCCTCCTCAGCGATACCGATTCCTGTGTCAGTCAGGTTTATCTCGACCATCTCGTTTTTTTGAACAGCAGATATATGGATGAAACCTTCTTCTGTAAACTTAATAGCGTTGTTTAAGAGATTATGAAGGATTTGCTGGATACGATCCCCATCAGCATAAATATCAGGCAACTCATTGCTTACATCACAATTTATCCTAATAGACTTGGACATTACCAGAGGTTTACTAAGCTGAATAACCTGATCCACCAAATGTTTAAGGGGAAGTGACATTCTTTTAAGAATAATATCCTGCTGCTTTAATTGGGAAAAGTCTAAAATATCGTTGACCAGATTGTAAAGTCTTTTCCCACTGTTAATAACCATGTTCATGAGGGGTATTTGCTTTTCGTTGACTGGACCAGACACTCCGTCTAAAATGGATTCTGAAATGCCAATAATCCCATTGAGAGGTGTTTTCAGTTCATGAGATGTGTTCGCTAGGAACTCATCCTTGAGTTGATCTGCTTTTTTAAGATTATCGATGGCTTCAGTTTGGGCTAATTCTTTTTCCTGCTTTAAGATATTGTAGCGATCCGCCAGGGCAAAGGATAAAAGTAACACATTTAGAAAACCACTTATATGTCTGTTATATAAGAATATAGTATAGGGTGGTAACACTGCAAAGTTTTCAAGAAATCCTATGGATACTCCAATGGTGAAGGATAATCTTGAAAAGAGATAATAATAAGCGGGTCGATAGCCTTTTTTTATCACGAGAATACTAGCTATTATAGAGGTTAACTCTATAATTACAAAGAAATAAACGGCTAGGACAAGGATCCATTTGTAAGAAAAGGGTAAGAGAGCTAACAAAAGTAAATGACTAACTATTAGGGAAATAATAAACTTATCAAGTTTAGGAGTATAAGTTTTTGTTCTTAAAATACTTCTCATAAATATAAGGGCAAGAGCCGCTAAAAGTATTCCAGTTGTTAGACCAGAATGCTTATTCCACCAGCTTGTTGAGGGCCATAAATATTGGGATGAGGTTCCATCATGAGCTAATGTCCATACCAGAAAGAAAAAACCGAACAAAACATAGTACAGATAAGTTATATCGCGAGTTGAGCAAAATAGAAATGAGTTATATATTAAAATACCAAGCAATAAGCCATAAAATAATCCTAAGAGATAATTGTCACTATTAACCTCTAAAGTAAAGTCGACAGAAGATATAATATTCGTGTTGATTTTTAGTGAAGACTCCGACTCAAAGCGTATATAGAAGAAATGTTCTCCGGATAGTTCTTTTGGTAGATAGAATATCGGTTTACGATATTGTATTTCCCAGTCCTTATGTGGGATCAGACG
>CAJXGR010000352.1 GCA_913053665.1 uncultured Spirochaetia bacterium | reverse complement strand
GTTTATTCAATAAATATTTTCCTGTTGCTAATTAACGTCAGTTCGACCTGTGAATTACCACGAAAACAGTGAGTCACAATACTAAGTTTTATTATTAAATAGATTTAAGACCCACTATAATCAAGCTCCCTACAGGCAGTCCAATAACCTCGTCAGCTATTAGCTAGTCACTAGCAAAAGATAATCTTGTTTTTACTTTCATACTTTTTCCTCCTTAAATTCCTTTCTTCCCCTCCACCAAACGTAGATTGAGGGATAAAGGAGTAAACTCAAAACACCTGAAGTGATGACTCCTCCAATCATAGGAGCCGCAATCCGCTTCATGACATCAGCCCCCGCCTGATCACTCCACATTACAGGGAGAAGACCAAATAAAATAGCTGAAACAGTCATCATCTTAGGCCTAATCCGTTGGACAGCCCCATCTAGAGTAGCTTCTTCCAAATCTCTTATGGAACGCATTTTACCTTCCTTAACCCATTTATCATGAGCTAAATCCAGGTATAGGAGCATGACCGCCCCCATTTCAGCGTCCAGACCAGCTAATGCAATGATTCCTACCGACACTGCCGCACTCAACTTATAATCCAGAAGATAAAGTATCCAGAAGGCTCCCACAAGAGAGAGCAGGATAGCTAAAAGAACGATCCCAATTCTTGGCCATGATTTGAGATTAAAATAAAGGAGGACAATCACCATCAGCAAGGTAAAAGGACCTACTATAAACATACGCTTTAAATACCGCACTTCACTTTCATAAGTCCCACTGAACATATAGGTGTATCCAGCAGGAATGAGACCCTCTTTTTTAATGATTTTATCAGCTTCTTCAACAAACCTTGATACAGTCTTCTCAGACTCAATGACAGCTACAAAAACATATTCTACCAGCTGTCCATTCTCACTTCGGAGAAAGGCAGGACCCTGTACGATTTTTAGAACAGCCAGATCAGACAAATTAATTTGGGATCCCGTGGGTGTGAGAACTAAAACACGATTTAACTCTTCTATACTATCCCGAAGTTCTCGAGGGTAGCGCACGTTGATTGGATAACGTTCTCGTCCTTCAATGGTTGTGTCAATGTTTTTCCCGCCAATGGCTGTCTCGATAATATCCTGGACATCCTCAACGTTCAAACCATACCGGGCTACGGCATCTCGCTTAATATCGAAGTCAATATAGCGTCCCCCTTTGGCTATTCTATCAGCGATAATAGATCTTGTAGCAGAGACCAATTTTCCTGTTTTAGGATCTATTGTTTTCCCACGGATCTTTTGCAAGCTTCTTTCCATTTGTAAGCCAACGTCTTGTAACTTTTCCAGGTTATCCCCAAAGATTTTAATCCCTAAATTAGTCCGAATGCCTGTAGCTAACATATCGATCCTGCCTTTGATAGGGAGGGTCCATGAGTTAGAAACACCTGGAATGGCCACAGCCCTGTCCATCTCATTTTTCAATCTCTCCAGGTCATAACCTTCCCGCCACTCTGATTTGGGCTTCAGCTCAATGATTGTTTCAATCATGGTGATAGGAGCAGGATCAGTAGCAGTATCTGCCCGTCCTACCTTTCCAAAGGCCCATTTGACTTCCGGGAACGTTTTTATTATTTTATCTTGTTTTTTCACTATTTGTCTAGCTTGTTCAATGGACATACCCGGTATGGTCACAGGCATAAACATGAGGGTACCCTCATCTAGTGGGGGCATAAACTCTCCCTCTAACTGAAGAAAGGGGTAAATAGTGATTAGAACGATCACTAAGCCTATTAACATGGATGTCTTCCGGTAATGGACGGTTAAGTGAGCGATGGGATTGTAAGCCCAAATCAAAAACCGATTGACAGGATTTTTGTGTTCAGGCATTATCTTACCCTTAATCAACCAGACCATGAGTATAGGAACCAGGGTCAGTGAGATCAATGAGGCAAAAAACATGGCAAATGTCTTTGTAAAGGCCAGGGGTTTAAACAATTTGCCTTCCGCCCCTTCCAAAGTGAAAATGGGGGTAAAGGAGATGGTAATAATTAGTAAGGCAAAAAATAGGGGCCGTCCAACTTCCTTGGCCGCTTCAATGATCACTTCCTTCCGATTATAACCGGGGGGAGCGTGTTCTAAATGTTTATGGGCATTTTCCACCATCACAATAGCTGAGTCGACCATGGCTCCAATGGCAATAGCAATCCCTCCCAAGGACATAATATTTGAAGAAAGACCCATGAAATGCATGGCCATGAAAGAGATAATAATCGCTAAAGGCAGTGTGATAATGGCAACCAGCGCACTTCTAAAGTGAAAAAGAAAGACAATTGAGACGAGACTCACTATGATACTTTCTTCGATCAGCTTCTCCATCAGGGTTTCAACGGCTCTCATTATAAGATCGGAGCGATCATAGGTGATCACTATTTTAGATCCAATAGGAAGAGACTTTCTTTCGGCAAGGTCTTTTAATTTCTTTTTCACTCTCTTAATGACGGATAGTACATCTTCCCCAAATCTTACGACCACAATGGCACCTGTCACCTCGCCTTCTCCATTCAGATCGGTCATTCCTCTTCTCATCTCAGGCCCGAGTGAAATATTGGCTATATCTTCCAGGAGAAGAGGGGCCCCATCCATATCATGAGCCACCACAACCTTATAAAGATCTTTAACCGATTTAATGTATCCACGGCCACGAACAATATATTCCGTCCCATTAAACTCAACAATCCTGCCTCCCACTTCATTGTTACTCTTACGGATGGCTTGAATGACTTTCTGAAGAGGGATCTTGTATTGTAATAAAGTCCCAGGATTCAGGGTGACCTGATATTGTTTGACGAATCCCCCAACACTGGCTACATCAGAAACTCCTTTAACGCTTTTCAACCAGAATTTAAGATACCAGTCCTGAAAGCCCCTGAGCTTGTAGGGGCTTAGATTGTCAAGTATCTTTCCAAACTCTGCCTGGGTTAATTTCCCCTTTTTTTCTGATTGACTTAGGCGTTCCATTTCTTCTTCACTGACTACTGATTTACGTAAACGTTCGATTTCTTTTTCATCCCTGACAAGGGCATATTCAAAACCCCATCCGACTCCAGTAGCATCAGGACCTAATGTAGGAGTTACCCCTCCCGGAAGCTTACTCCTGGCCTCATCCATATATTCAAGGACTCGACTCCTGGCCCAATACATATCAGTGCCGTCCTCGAAAATAACGTAGACAAAAGAGAATCCGAACATCGAAATCCCTCTCACGACTTTCACTTTTGGAGCTCCCAATAAGGCGGTCACAATAGGATAAGTGATCTGATCTTCCATAATATCCGGGCTTCTGCCAGACCATTCAGTGAAAACGATCACCTGGACGTCGGATTGATCAGGGATAGCGTCAAGGGGGATGTTCCAAAGTCCCCAAAGCCCTCCAAGAGCGAGAATAAGCATCAAAATAAATACGAGAAAAGGATTTTTAGCACTTGATCCAATGATATTATGTAATAACATGATAACCTCTTTACTTGTGAATAAACGTTTATATTATAGTCCAGTAACAATTGTGGGTAGCAAAACTTTTGGCAATAACCTGTAGAGGTTCAATATGTTAAAAAATCTCTATAGGCAGTTAGATAAACGCCAGTTATTGGGGCTACCCCAGTGCTTGGCAATCCATGGTGATTTAAGACCCTTGCCAATTTCTATTATTCTTTTTCCCTCTTTTTAAATCATGATCTTTATCTTTACAAAGACCTGGATTAGATGTTAAGGAGGCGTTAAAAATCAAGTTCCCGATAGGG
>CAJXGR010000351.1 GCA_913053665.1 uncultured Spirochaetia bacterium | reverse complement strand
GAACAGACAGAATGTCTGTTCTACCAGTATTTTAAGAAAAGTAGGCCAGACATTCTGTCTGGCTACATTAGCCAGAATAATAAAGAGTTAGAGAAGAATGAAATAGCCCTGGATCATTCAATAGAATGCTTTCTGTCTAAATTAGAAATAGATGTAAAGAATGGCTAAACTGTGAATAGAATTGCATTTACTACCTTCTCCCTGCCTGTCCCTGAGCTTAGAAGAGGATATTATTCCGCTGTCTACTTCTGGCGTCAAAAAAGGATATTGGAACAGGAGAATAAATCCGTAAAGGCCCTGATGCAAGTATTCAACAGGGTAGATGACGCCACCATATGCGGCATTGATGAAGCACTCGCTATCCTAAGACTTGGTACCGGCCATTGGAAAGACTACACTAAAATGTATCCCCTCTTTGATCATTATGTCCAATTGAAGCAGGATTTACGCTCTGCTAATATCCGCAATGAGCTATCTGAAATAGAAAAAATCACAAGCCGAATCTGTGAACTAAGACACCAACTGAATAACTTGTGGGTGGATACCCATGAAGAATTGACCATACAAGCATTGCAGGATGGAGACAAGAGTTCATCCTTTGAGGCCGTCTTAACCATTGAAGGACCCGCCGCCGAGTTCGCTCATCTGGAGTCTGTCTACCTTGGAGTCTTGGCAAGAGGCACTCGTGTGGCGACAAACACACGGTCCGTCGTAGAGGCCGCCAAGGGGAAGCCCATATTATTCTTTGCTGATCGCTTTGATCGTTGGTCCAATCAGGTAGCGGATGGGTATGCTGCCATGAAGTCCGGGGCTTACGGGGTGGCTACAGACGCTATGGGTGAGTGGTGGGGGATTAGTGGCTTTGGGACTATTCCTCATGCCCTTATTGCCCTGTTCCATGGGGATACGGCCTCTGCATCTCTTGCCTTTAACCGTTACTATCCAGATGTTAAGGCCATTGCGTTGGTGGACTTTCATAATGACTCAGTGCAAACAAGCCTTGAGGTGGCTAAATCATTTGCAGAAGAAGGTAAAAAGCTTTGGGGGGTTCGTTTAGACACATCAGAACGGATGGTGGATAAAAGCATTGTGGGAATGATGGGTCATTTCAAGCCGACAGGTGTTTGCATTCCGCTGGTTGAGAAAGTCCGTGACGCTTTGGATAACGAAGGGTTTCAGGAGGTACAAATTGTTGTTTCAGGAGGATTTAACCCGGAACGAATCGAGGAGTTTGAGAAAGCCTCTGTTCCAGTAGACGCTTACGGAGTCGGCTCTTCCCTGATGTCTGGAAGCTGTGACTACACAGGGGATATTGTCCTTGTGGAAGGAAAGCCTATGGCAAAGGCTGGACGGCGTTATCGGCCTGATAAAGAACTGAAAGCCTTTGACTGGTCTGAGATTGAGAGTTTTTAATCCTTCTTTCCCTGATGAAATGGCAAGCAACATATTTTTTTATTATAAACGGTTTTCTATTTGACTTTTTTTGTGGGTGGGTTATAATTACCGATAATCTAACTATTATTTACAAACAAATTGTTTTATGAGAGAGTCTATGAAAAAGCTATTAGCACTTGTTTGCATCCTTAGTATTTCTATAATACGCTGCCACTCAGCTGATATTAATGTTGCCAGGTCTCAAAGTGTTTTAGACAGCCATCTAAAGAAATCAAACTATAAACTGGGAGAGATTGATTATAGCCTGTCTGAAAAGGAACTGTTCTATAAAGGTCTGATATTGCTAAACATAGACTATGATATTCTCACCGCAGAGAGGATATTCAGGTATTTGGCAACAAAATACCCCACTAATTCAGAATACCTTTATTGTGCAGGCCGAGCGGCTTTTTTTGTGGGTGAGTATAACTATTTTCCTAATATCCGGGATTCCTATGATATTGCTTTTGACAACTTTGAAAAAGCCCTTAAGCTAGATCCCAAAACCAAATATTATATGCTCATGAAATCCTACACACTCGGAAGGATTGGTTTGTTTATCAGAAGGGAAAAGGGAGGCCTTCTCTCCGGTTCAAAAGAGCTCTACGCATCTATGGCATTGATTGATGAAATCCTTGAAGTGGAGGATATATGGTCACTAGATGCGAATTATATGGATGTTATTCTGGCCAGAGGTAATGTAGAAGAAGAGGCTTTATTGACACGTGGAGAGGTACTTAAAGGAATGCCTGGGATACTGGGAGGCAGTGAAGATATGGCTATCAGAATCTACAAATACGTTGCGAAAAAGCGTCCTGATAACATGAGAGCCCATCTCCTCCTTGGAAAGTACTATCATAGCAAGGGAAAGCAGAAACTGGCCATAGAGGAATACGCCAAGGTTCAGCGAATATTCGACTCTGGAAAAGCCCCGCAATCTCCAGAAGTGGATCAGATGATGGCCTTTCTACCCAGAAATCTTGGAAATGTTTACTGGGCTCAAGGGAAGTATAAAAAAGCTTTTCGACAGTTTAAGTTAAATGTAAAAAGACGGCCCACATCCTCATCAGGCCATGAATGGATGGGTCATTACTACAAACGTATAGGAAAAAAGGAAAAGGCGATTAGATCCTACAAAAAAGCTGTTTATTACAGTAAATGGAATTCCTCTGCAAGGGATAATTTGGCTCAACTTCAAAAAAAGTAATTGGGGTACCCTATGAAATACTTAATTTTATCTATCCTGACAAGTTCTATTTTTATGATCACGTTTTGCTCCCCTGATATAGATCACAAGAAGTCCCAAAAAACTCTCGATAGCCTTCTAAAGGCAGGTAAAGATAAATCGTCACCAGCCATCACAGACCAATCAAAGGAAACTCTCTTAAATGAAACATATGATATTCGGGGGGCCGAAAAAGTGTTTAGTGGGCTCGCTAAAAAATACCCCAATAATCCTGAATATCTTTATTATGCAGGCCGAAGCACTTTCTTTATAGGAGAGTATAATTTATTCCCAAATATTCGGGACCACTATAATATTGCTTATGACTACTTTAAAAAAGCCCTTAAAATCAAGCCTCAAAACGCAAAGTACCTGCTCATGAAGGCCTATGCTCTGGGCCGTATCGGTTTGTTTATCCGAAAGAAGGAGGGTGGCTTTCTGTCCGGTGTCACAGAATTAAGGGCCTCCCAAAAGGTTATCAATCAAATAATTGCCAGGGACGATCTAGATAGTCAGCCTTTGGAAGAGCTGGATAAGATCATGAATAAAGGAAATACTTATGTAGAAGCCCTTTTGACCCGTGGAGAAGTGTATATGGAAGCCCCTGAGATGCTGGGTGGTAACAAGGAAATGGCCATTAAAATCTATAAACGGGTTGCTGAAAAACGCCCTAACAATATGAGAGCTCATCTGCTTCTTGGGAAACATTATAAAAATATAGGCCAATTTGATTTGGCCAGGAAAGAATACAACATAGCCATAAAGGCCTACGAGTCGGGGAAAGCTCCAAAACTTCCCGAAATAGATAGATTGAGAGCCTCTCTAGCAAGAAATCTGGGCTTTGTCTATTGGTCACAGGCTAAGATTGAACAAGCCTTTCAGCAGTTCAAGGAAAACGTAAAACGATTTCCCGCGTCCTCATCAGGGCATGAATGGATGGGACATTACTATAACCATATTGGACAAAAGCAAAAAGCCATTGAAAAAAGGAAAGCAGCAGCAGCAAAACTTAAAAAAGTGGAAATTGATGTTTTAAAAGAATTAAACGGACCTGTGATTATCCACCACGGTGGGGCATTGATTGTTGATTTTTTACCATATTTTGAATATTGAGTTTCT
>CAJXGR010000350.1 GCA_913053665.1 uncultured Spirochaetia bacterium | reverse complement strand
CAAATATAAAAAAGAATATAGCCGATAGGAACATTCTCCATAGAATGGTTAAGAAGCTCACTCCACTAAAGATACCTATAATCAACACAAGGAATACCGCAATACCTGCTAAGCCTAAAGCCAAGCTCATCGCGGTTTTGTTATTAGTAAAGAGATCGATTAATTTACCATCCTTCGTCTCACCCTCATCCCTCTCTTCAGTACCCATCTCTTCACTATCATTTATCACAGTCTCTTCATTTTTTTCCACTTCATTCTTTTCTTCTATTTCATCTTTTTTTTCATCACTCATGATCTAATCCAGTATTCTTTTGATCTTTATAATAATTGAAAAAGCTGTTGATAAATCCTGCAAATCCCTTCTTTTTCTGAGGCACATCCAGTTGTTCCAGACGCAAACAAATATCCTTTATACATCGAGATGCTTTGGATTTAGGGTCCATCGAATAAAAGGGCCTTTGCATGATCACTGATTTTGAAACAACAGGGTCTTCAAAGATAAATCCAAGATTTCCAACATTCATATTCAAAAACTGTGAGGCGATCTTTATAACCCTTTCTGCCACCTTTTTACCTTCAAAACTGCTTTGAACCCTATTGACAACTAACTGGATGTCCACATCCTTTTTCTTTGATCCAATGGTTTTTATAATACCATAGGCATCCGTGATGGCTGTCGGTTCGGGAGTTGTCACGATAATCGCCTCATTTGAGGCCATTATGAAGCTTAACACATTATCTGAAATCCCGGCGCCTGTATCCACAATGACTATATCGGCAAAGTCCAGTTTTTCTATATCCTTCACAAAGTTAAGCTTTTGCTCATGATTCAGATCGGCTAGCTGACTAAACCCGGACGCACCGGCGATAATTTTAATCCCCTCAGGAGTATCTGTTATGATCTCACTGATGGTCTTTTGACCTTTTAAAACGTTATATAAATTATATTTAGGGATCATTCCAAGCATAATGTTCACATTGGCCAAGCCCAGATCGGCATCCATCACCACAACTTCTTTACCCATCTGAGCCAAGCAAATCGCCAGGTTGGTGGACAGATTCGTTTTCCCCACCCCTCCTTTCCCACTGGAGACTGTAATAATCCTTGGCCCCGTATTCCCTTTCTGAGACCCATGATTGACTTCTGTCTGCCTTTCCTTCATAATCCTTAATAGAGTTTCAGCTTGATCCATCGTAACTCCTAGGCTTTGAGAACCATATCAAACAGTTTTTCTTTAGAGGCTTCCTCAATGTCCTCTGGTACGCTTTGACCAAATGTCACGTAGGATAAAGTGCGTTTTTTAGGACTTATGGCACTGATCACCTGGCCTAAACTATTGGTTTCATCTAGCTTTGTAATAATTATATTCGTATAATTAAGTATATCAAATTTCTCAAGAATTTCAACCAAATCTTTATACTTGGTTGTAGCACTAATTGCCAATGCAACATGGACTTTAGATTGAATAACATCCAGGTATTTTTTGATGTCCCTGATTTCATCCAGATTCTTTTGACTTCGACCTGTCGTGTCCACAAGAATCAGGTCACATTGGTCGGCATGAAGCTCCATTCTTAGCTCTTCCACATTATTGACCTTTGCGAAGGGGATTTCCATAATATCGGCATAAAGCTTGAGTTGCTGGATAGCTCCCACTCGATAGGTGTCAATGGATATGAATTTCACCTTCTTCTTTTGAAACACACCAAAATAAGCACCCAATTTCGCTAAAGTTGTTGTCTTGCCCACACCTGTAGGTCCTACCACAACAATCACATTGGACTCACCGCTGTCTAAATTTATACCGCTTGTTGTCTCAATAATCTCAGAGATTTGCATTTTTAGGTATTCTTTGATCTTACTTAAATTGCTTTCTTTCGATAGATACAGTTCTAAACTGCTCAACGAGCAAATAATATCAATAAAGTTTTCATCAAAATCTTCTTCTTTAAGTAACAACTTGATCAGTTCTTTTATCCTCTCATTATCCCCAGGCTCTGTGCTTTTAGTTTGTGACTCAGGCTTATGGGGATTTAGTCTCTCGCCTGATGGACTTAGTTCTTTTTCAGTCAGTATTTTACTGATCAATGACTTAATCTCATCCAATTCGCTTCTCAAATCCCCTTCTTTAGATGTTTCTTCTTCCTTCATTTCCTTTTTCACCTGAATCAATTGATCCATTTGACTTTCAGCCTCTCTAGTCACTGGCTTCCTGAGTGAGAGATCCGGATCCATTCTGTTCTCAGGTAGCGTATCCACTTGATTCCCCGCAATTCTTCTGCCAGAAGATGTTGGATCAAGCATGATTCCAGCGGTTATCTCAATCATCTTTGTCCCGAATAGACCAAAGACCCCACCTTCTCTAACTTTCCTTTGGGACACCATATAAGCACGATTCCCAACATCCAGCATCATTTTGAGTTTGGCTTCCTGAAAAGTTCTGGCCCGATATTTCCTGTAATCCATAATTTCCCCTATACTTGTACGCCTATTGATATAATACCAAGCTGTTCAATGGACGCTTGGGCAACGATTTCATTGTATGATAATACCACTAATCCGGGTAAACTTCTCTCGGTAATGTTCTTCAAAAGAGGCCTGGACCCACTTGAAGTCAATACCACCAGTTGATAACCCGAGGAGGATACACGAGCCATTTCTTCGCTCAGCTTGGATATAATCTCATTGATGGTCTCCATATCCAGTGTGGATACATATCCCTCATCCGTCTCTTGCAACGAGTCTTCCAGTTTTCTTTCTAGATCAGGATCCAAAGTATAGACTCGAATAATATCTTCCTCATCCATGTATTGGTGGGATAACTGTTTGGCCAACTTCTGCCTGACGTACTCTGATAAAGTATCCATATTATGGATTCGCTCTCCGTAATCGGCAATAACTTCCAGTATGGTCACCATGTTCCTGATAGACACTTGTTCTTTGAGTAGATTTTGCAGAACCTTTTGTATATTCCCAAGGTTTGAAGCTTTAAGGGCCTCTTCAACAACAGCCGGATAATTTTCTTTAACGCTATCCAGAAGCTGTTTCACTTCCTGACGGCCCAGTATATCGTTAGAGTTACGTTTAATACTTTCTGTCAAATGAGTGGCTATGATGGAAGGGGGATCCACAACACTATAACCCAAACTTTCTGCTCGTTCCCTGTCTTCCTCATTGATCCACCTTGCCTTTGTTTTAAAAGCGGGTTCAATCGTCTCTTCACCTTCAACCTCTTCACTCACTCCAATGGACGGGATAGCCAGAAGCTTTTTCACTCTCAAACTACCTTTCCCGATTTCCACCCCTCGTATCTTGATGGCATAATCGCTGGGTCTTAGTTTCATATTATCTCTGATACGTATGGGTGGGACTAATAAGCCCAGATCCAAAGCACAGGTTTTCCGTATTAATTTCACCCTGTCTAATAAGTCCCCCCCCTGTTCCACATCCACAAAGGGAACCAGATTAAACCCAATTTCAATCTCAATGGGTTCAACATTAATTAAACCAACAACACTCTCTGGGCCACTGGGTGTTTCAGACCTAAGGATTTCATCTGCTTTTGCCTTGCTTTCCCTTTCAACAACACGATTCAGGAAAAATCCATAAACCGATACGGCAGCCCCTAAAATAAATAATATGAGAGTCCGGCTGCAGGATTATCTGCCTGTTGGCGGGCCGGCTTACGTATAACAAGGAGAAGTAATGTATAAAAAAGTAGAGATGGAACTAAATGGCCGCCCCCTGACCATTGAATCCGGCAAAATTGCTAAACAGGCC
>CAJXGR010000349.1 GCA_913053665.1 uncultured Spirochaetia bacterium | reverse complement strand
GTTGTTTTCGATATGAGCCTACTGCTGATGAGAGTTAGAGCTAAATAGTATATTTATCTATATTTCACTGATTACTTCGTCACCTTCTCATAGGGGATGCAAGTGACCTTATTTCTTCCGTTCAGCTTGGACAAGTAAAGAGCGGAGTCCGCCAGGGCTATTAATGTGTCCTGACTATCGCTTACATATTCGAGATAAGCTGAAAGACCAATACTTACAGTGATGGAAACTATCTTTGCTGTATCCTTATCTAAGGGGAATTGGTGACGTTCAATAGACTCTCTAAGCCTTTCAGCAATGATATAGGCCTTAGGCATTGGCTCATAGAGGACAATCAAGAACTCTTCTCCACCAAATCGGATGAGATTATCTTCAGTCCGTGTGTATTGTTTAAGAAGATGAGCTAATTCCTTTAGGACAAAGTCTCCAACAAGATGACCATAGGTATCATTCACTTTTTTAAAGTAGTCAATATCCAACATCAGACAGGTCAAAGGACTCTCATAGCGACGCACTACGGCCAAGCTTTCTTCCAACCTGTATTTTAGCATCCTTCGATTAAAGAGTCCTGTTAATTCGTCGGTAACGGACAGATAGGTTATTTCTTCCTGCTGTTTTCTTATTTTTAAGATAACTTTAATACGTGCCAAAAGTTCATTGGTCTCAAAAGGCTTTCGGATATAATCGTAAGCTCCTAACCCAAGACCTTTTACAGCATCACTGGCATCAGGATAATGACCCGTGAGGAATAAAACAGGTATATTTTTGGTTAGATTGCTTTCTTTAAGAACTTTACAAACCTCAAACCCATCCATATCAGGGAGGCCGATATCGAGTAAGATAATATCTGGCAGGACGTTTTCAGCCTTTTCAATACCTTCTTCCCCATCGGAGGCCACAATGGGTGTATGGCCGTTTTTCATTAATATATCACTCAAAACTTTAAGCATTGCTTTTGAGTCATCTATTATAAGGATTTTAGACATAAATCTTCACTTCATTGAAATCCGGTTAAAGGATAAATATATGGAGTCTCTGTCATTCAATGTTCAACGATTTAAGTTCAGTTGTAGAACCATTCTATCCGCTTACCTGGATGGTAATTATTATAACTTATAATGAAACCTTTAACCCAGTCAATTAGCGGAGTTCGTTGATTTTGATGGACTGACTGGCATGGGTGACTGGTTTCTTTTTAAGCCAGGATAGTATAACAATTTGGGTGATTTCATCGGGTTTGATATTAAAGTAATATTCATTGGCCATTTCTCTGGCTAATTGTAAGCCTCTTCCTTTCTCGCTCACAAAGTCTGCCGGGTCTTTTCCTTCTTCAATGGCTTTAATCATCTTTTCATTGTTCTCGATAAAGTTTTTGAAAGTAGTGAGGATGATGGATTTAGTCAGTTTTCCAGCGTAGTCGGTGATGCTTACACCGAACTTAAGATCATTATAACCATATTCTAAAGTGACCTTATCTCCATCTTTGAGTTGAACAGCTGTCCGTTCGATCTTTTGGTCGGTAAGACCATGGGGATGATAAAGAGCGTTAATCGCTAACTCACTCAGGATTAATCGTAAGGAGGGAGTAAAATCCTTTTCCAGACCAGCTTCTCCAGCGGTTCCAACAATTTCGAGGACAGCTTTTTCGCATTGATCCGAACTATCCACCTCTATCTTCTTGAGATTTGTAGTCACTAAATAATTCTTTAAGCCAAACAGGGTCTCCGGATACAAGAGTTTATAAACAGTAGATTGAAGCTCGGTTTTCTCAATGGGTTTACTTAATATATTTCCTACGTTATGATCAAGAGCTAATTTAAGGTACTTATTAATATCAGCGTCGGTTACCATGATATAAGGGATTCCAAGATTCAGTTCATTGAGTTTTTTAACAAGAGCAAATCCACCCAATTCAGGCATATTGATATCGGTAATGACAAAGTCAATCGTTTCATTTTGGAGAAGTTTGATAGCCTCTGATCCATCGTTTGCTTGTATATAATGGTAGTTGTGATCCTCTAGAATATGGGTAATCACTTTTCGTATGACAACAGAATCGTCCACCACAAGAATGGTATGCTTTTGCTGATCATCATAATGAAAGACATTATCATCTTCTGTCATGATCTCTCCTCTTGAAATGACCCTGAAAATCTAAGCAAATAATAGTTTTAAGTCAAGAATATATTAGGATAAACCAGGAGTTTAGAAAAAAATAACAGGATGGATGGACAATAATCTTTTTATATTATATTATATAAACAGTATTTAAATACCTCGCCATAAGGGGACGCTACAAATGGAAGAAATAGAAGCAAAGACCCTATCAAATAAGGTTTTGAAAGCCTTACCAGCTCATCATTCCTACAAGTCAGACAAGTACTTCCAACTCTTTACAGAAACCCTGTTGCAAGAGAGTTATACCCAATATACTGAAGGAAGTCAGCTGGTAAATATGCTGACCTCTGCCTACGACTACTTTACTCATGGGACAGTCCCTAAAATACGTGTTCTATCGAAAGATGCACATAGTATATTGAAAAACTCAACGGTCATAGAGGCTCACGCAAGAGACATCAAATTCCTGTTAGACAGCATCAGGGAGTTTCTCAATGAGTGTCGGTATAAAACAAAGCTTATAATCAACCCGATATTTTCTGTATACAGGGATAAATCGGGTGAACTTCTTGAGCTCAAACTAGGCACTGAAGGGACTCAGCGTGAATCGTTTATTCACATCGAAATTGAGCAAGCCGAAGAGGAACGTCTGGAAGAGATTAGAACGAACCTGCAAAATATACTTTTAGATGTTCAACACTCTGTTGAAGATTTCCAATATATGACGTCTGTCCTTAAGGACTTGAGTCACACATTTAAACACGGGCATTTCCCTGTAGCAGTGGATGAAGACTTTTCATTATATGAAGCCATCACTTTTCTGGACTGGCTCAATGAAGATAACTTTGTCTTTTTAGGCTACCATTGCTACGAGTATGATGAGAAAAAGAAAATACTGAGCTCAGTGAATGGGACAGGCAAAGGCCTCATGAGGGCTGAGAGCAGTTCATCTTCTTACATACCTGTCTCTATTGATACGTCGGGCAAAACAAAAAACCGACTGTTCATGTCTACGCCCCTTCTGATCGATAAAACCCCCCATAAAAGCACGATTCACCGACGTGTGCCTATGGACTTCATTGAAGTTCGTGAGTTCAATGAGAAAGGTGAGCCTATTAAGTGGCATCGATTTATTGGATTGTTTACCCGAAAAGCATTGTTTGAACAAGCTCGTCATATTCCTTTACTCAACTCGAAACTGGAAAACCTTCTTGAATTGAAACATGTAGTGACCGGCTCTTCCATGTATCGTGAAATACTGGCTGTTTTCAACAGCCTGCCCAAAGAAGTTTTGTTTTTTAGCTCAATTGATGAGCTTAATTCTCTCATCCAGCTTATTATCATAGCCTATCGGGAGCAGGCAATCCGACTGTTTTTTCGTACCAGCTTTACGGGTGGAGCCATATCTATTGTTGTGGCGATGCCTGAAAAGTATTTCAGTTCCCATAATATGCAGAAGATTTCCCAATATTTTAAGGAAAGCCTAAATACCGCGTCTATCCAGTACTATCAAACCAGGAGTCACCCAGGATTTTGGGAGATATTCTATTTCCTGAGCTTTTCTGACACAAGCTATGTACCTACTTTATCCAAGGGGACATTAGAACAAAAAGTATCTGAGATAGTCAAGGAGTGGCGGGAAAATCTCCTGGATTTTATTGAAG
>CAJXGR010000348.1 GCA_913053665.1 uncultured Spirochaetia bacterium | reverse complement strand
TTTAAAACCAGGCTCAATACGGATTTTAGGTTGGTGATTCTATATTTAGATTGAAGGGGTAGAACAGACAAAATGTCTGTTCTACCCCTTCATCAACCTGGAAAACATAAAAAACCAAAGTTTTATCAGCCCATCGGGAACTTGATTTTTAACGCCTCCTTAGCGAAGGAGTGCAAAATATCGTAACTTGGCCAAATTAAGATCTTTGACAACCTTAAGATAATTATATCTTTCTCTCCTATAGGTGATAACAGAACGATCTCGAGTGTTTTTGGCTATATAACCCTGTTTAAAGCGGTTCAGGTTCTTCCCGTAAGTTTGTTTTCTTCGATCCATCCGTTTTCTGGCAACCAACCTGTTAGCTTCAAGCTCTTTGACACGTAGATAACGGGACCATAACTCAACAACCTGCTTTCTGGTCGTCTGTTCCAACTCGATCTTAGCCTCTCTATAATCGAACTTAGCCCGTCTTATATCGTTTTTACTTTCCACCTCTTTATCGATGATCTTGTATTCCAGTCTTTTCAATCGATACTTTAGCCGTGCCTGACGGATTTGACGATTATCTATCCTGAAATTCCCCCGTGCATAAGCAAAATCCAGGGCCTTATAATTCGCCTGGATTGAGTCGGTGAGACGAACAGAGTTTGATAAACTTGTATTAATGGCCAAGAGAAGCATCAACCCTGATCTCTTATGATCTCCTTCGCTCAGGACAAGTTCTTCTTCCTTTGACCTGTATTCCTCTTGAGTCTCCTCAAAGCTTTCTTCATCAATCTTTCCATCCTTATAATTCATAATCGCTTCTTGCCAATAGCTTTTGGTGTATCTCAAGTCCTCTAATGCTATTTGATAACGTATCCTGGAAAGCTTGGCATTATAGTATCTTTCCTGAACATCATACTCAACCGTATCAATAATATCATCCCTTTGATTTTCCAGCTCAAGTAACGCGAAACGTTTCCCTAAGGCTTTTAGTTTACTTTCGCGAATATCTATAAATCGTTGCTCTATATCCAGTTCGGTCTTTCTAATCTTGAGTTCAACCAACTTTATGTCAGGATTTCTCTCGAGAGCCATATCCACAGCTTGCCTCAGACTCAATCGAATGGATCTCTCTTTCCCATAAAGGATTGTGGATATAAATATCAGTAATAAAATCGTTAACGTTTTCATAGTTGAATCTCAAAATGGATAAGTCGTTAGAATCTTTCTAATTTAACAATAAATCACTATTGAGTAAATGAAATCCTTCACTTTTCTTATTCCTGTTGACGAATGGGCCTCATACCTTTATATTTAACAAGACATTTTGCCAGGAAACCGTAAACCGTATCGCTCCGTATTGCCGTGATCAGATATAAGATAAAATGAAGGAAATATATGTTAGTCAAGCAGTTACATAAACATCATCCCACGATCCCTAAAAACTCTCCACTCTACTCCATCTATCAAAAGGTCAACAACAAAGAACGTATTGGAGAGGATGAGGCTCTCACTTTGTTTCAGAGTCATAACATTTTAGAAGTTGGCATCATTGCCAATCTAGTCAACCAACGATTCAATCAAAACAAGGTTTATTACATCCTGAACGGCCATATCAATTACTCCAATGTCTGTGCCATCCAATGTTCCTTTTGTTCCTTCAGCACTAAACGCGGAGATCATAATGCCTATGAAATGTCTTTAGAAGATGTAAAAAATAAGTTCACCACCTTCAATCAGGATGAAATCCGGGAAATCCACATGGTCGGCGGCTTACACCCTGATATGCCCTTTTCCTACTATGAAGACATGATCCAGACAATTAAAACCATGAATCCACGGGTGACTGTCAAGGCTTTTACTGCCGTTGAAATTGCCCACTTTGCTGATCTATTCAATATGTCCCTGGAGGATATATTTGAAAAGCTTGGTGATAAAGGGCTTGAGGCATTGCCCGGCGGGGGGGCTGAGATTTTCTCGGAAAAAATAAGAAGGAAAATATGTCCCACCAAGATCTCAGGGGATCAATGGCTTGAAGTTCATCGAATAGCCCATCGCTCTGGGATAAAAAGCAATGCCACCATGCTCTTTGGCCATATAGAGACTTACGAAGACCGGATCGATCACTTAAAACGTCTGCGTGATCTTCAGGATCAGACTCATGGATTTCTTACGTTCATACCCCTCACGTATCATCCTGAGCATAATCCCTTACGGAGCAATCGAACCAGCGTACTTGATGAACTTAAAACTGTGGCTGTCTCACGGATATTCCTGGATAATTTCCCCCATATCAAGGCTTACTGGGTTATGCTGGGGATTAAGGTCGCCCAATTAGCCCTGAGCTTTGGAGCCGATGACCTGGATGGGACTGTCAAAGAAGAAAAGATCTACCACGCCGCTGGTGCAGAAAGCCCGCAAATGCTCTCTAAAAGTGACCTGATTGATCTCATTACAGAATGTCGCAAAATCCCTGTGCAAAGAGACTCCTTTTATAATGAGATCCAGTCTTGAAGACATTGGGGCTTGTCCCATACCTGAACACCCTACCATTAGTCTATTTCCTTAAAGGATACGATTTTATAAGAGCCGTTCCTTCAAAACTATGTTCCCTCTTTCATGAGGGTCATCTCGAAGCCGCTTTACTCCCGGTATATGAATTGTTTACAAAGCCTACAGGTCTCATAGTGAAGGACATATCCATCTCAACCCATGTGGAAGCCGGCTCAGTCCTATTGTTTCTAAAGCGTCCCATTGACTCGGTGAAACTAGTTGCCATAGATCAAAGCTCCTTAAGTTCCAAACACCTCCTTAAGCTGTTGATGATGGAATACTATGCGTTAGATTGCCAATATGAAGAGCATACCCCGAAATATATACTCCAGAATACCGATTCTTATGATGCCTATCTGTTAATCGGCGATGAAGCCATCTATCATAGGACTGTGAATCCATTGTATCTTGATTTAGGCACGATTTGGCATGACTGGACGGATTATCCCTTTGTATTTGCCGTATGGGTTCTTAGGGAGGCTAACTCTAAACTAAAAGGAGAATTACTGGAAAGCAAACAGATGGGGCTGTCTAAACTCCCGGAAATAATAGACGCCACGTCTTTTCAGGATAAAGACTTTCTTAAGAAATACTTTCAGTTTTATCTTCACTTTGATTTGGGTGACCCTGAGAAAAAGGGTTTAGAACTTTATCAAACGAAGCTTTATGAGTCCAAACTGATTAAAGACAGGCTGGAACTCAAGTATTTTTAGTGCTGAGCTAATGGTAGAACAGACATTCCTGTCTGTTCTACGGCGAATTGAGATAAACAATTATCAGAAGAATGAAATAGCCCTGGCTGATAGACCAGAATAAATGACGTTTTAAGATACTTTCAGTATATTTATCAAAGATGAGGTGTATATGGTTGCAGAAACTTGTATCGAAGAACTTTATGATAAAATCATGGGACATCATAGAATTACAGCAAAAGAAGCTAAAATCCTTTATGAGGAAGCTGACCTTCTTACCCTAGGACAGCTGGCCCACTCTATCCGCCTGAAGAAATGTCCTCCTGAACGGGTAAGCTATATTGTTGATAGAAATATCAACTACACGAATGTCTGTGTCACTCACTGCGATTTTTGTGCCTTCTACAGAAAGATAGGAGATTCAGAGGGCTACGTCTTATCGGATGAAACAATTAAAGAGAAGGTTCTTGAGACTAAGTTTACCATCTCACCCCCTTTTTGGGCAGAAACCTGGTTTATCGCCCTCTGTATAATAGCAGTTATAGTATTAGTTTATATG
>CAJXGR010000347.1 GCA_913053665.1 uncultured Spirochaetia bacterium | reverse complement strand
AATATTCTATTGGTCTAATAATAATACGGAACAGTGAATTTATAAAGCCTTTTAGCAATGTTTTATAGATCATTCAAAAAAACGTGACATACAACAATATTTCAGGGACTCGGAATATCATATTATTTGTTAGTGATTATCCTGTAGGGGTGAACCCACGTGTTCACCCCTACAGGGTCATCACTAAGGGTTTTAACATTACCTAAAACAATAGCAGGACATCCTATGAAAGTAGAACATCAGTCAAACCATGAATTGATCAGCGAAATGCATGATTTACGAAAGCAAATCTACCAGCTGGAGAAGTTAAACGCCAATCATCATCTCATCCATTCTATTCCCACCCTCAATAAAGAAATTACTGAAAGCTTATTTTCTTCTCCAATGGCCCTGATCGCCGAACTGGATGTTCATTTCAATTTAATC
The DNA here is from genome assembly GCA_913053665.1 of uncultured Spirochaetia bacterium. Taxonomy (GTDB): domain Bacteria; phylum Spirochaetota; class UBA6919; order UBA6919; family UBA6919; genus CAJXGR01. The sequence continues at coordinate 3,367 of CAJXGR010000347.1, read as the reverse complement.
CGCGTGAATCAGGATTTCGCTAATGTTCATATTCCTGAACCTCATTTTTTGGGGGGTCAAAACTTCTTTGACCTTTATCCTGGCGAGGAGAATAAAATCATCTTTCAACGTGTTCTCGAAAAAGCCCAGCCTTTTGTGACCCAACATAAACCCATCAAGCTTACGGATCCCGCCGGCCAATGGACAACCTACTGGGAGGGGAGCATCCAGCCTATCAAAGATTCTAAAGACTTGGTCACCGGCCTTTTCCTGAACTTGTTAGATAGAACAGATCAAAAGATCTCTGAAGATATGCTTTTAAAGCAAGCTCAGATCATTGATCAGATCAATGATTCTGTCATCTCAACAGATATGGATGGATTTATCACCCATTGGAATATGGGGGCTAAAAGATTATACGGCTATACGGCAAGGGAAGCCCTGACAAGACATATCTCTTTTTTATACCCCAATGATTTTCAGGATGACTTTAAAAAAACCGCTATAAAACCCCTCATCGACGAAGGAACCAATGAAATTGAAACTCACGCCTTGGGAAAGTCAGGGAAAATCTTTTTTGTGAGCCTCTCTTTTTCATTACTCAAAGATGAAACGGGAGCTATTCAGGGGCTTATTGCCTACTCCATCGATATCACAAGGAGAAAAAAGGCTGAAAAAGACTTGGAGACGCATCTCGATCAACTAGATGATCTCGTTAAGCAGCGAACATCTCAGTTGACCTTATCGAATCAACGACTTCAGAATGAGATAGCCAATCATAAACAAACGGAAATAGCTCTCAGAGAGAGTGAAGAGACTCTTAAAGCTCTTCTTAACGCTTCCAATGAGGCTTCCTTCCTCCTGGATACAAAAGGAAAAGTATTGGGACTTAATAAAAATGCAGGACATAAGCTAAAAAAGGATCCAAATCAATTAATCGGTGAATGCATTTACGACCATATCCCTTCTGACTTGGCTGAAAAGCGAAAAAGCCAACTAAAACAAGTCATTGAATCTAAACAATCCATTTCTTTTGAGGATAGCCAATCCGGTAAAGAGTATGCTCAAACTATCTATCCAGTATATAGTTCGGAAGGCAAGGTAGATCGAATTGCGATATTTGCAATGGATATTACAGAACGAAAAAAGGCGGAAAGACATCTCCTTCATAGGTTGGAACTGGAAGATATTATCACTTCTATTTCCACTCGCTTTATCAAACTATCAGTCGATGAAATAGACGATGCTATCTATCAGGCCTTAAAGGATATAAGTCTATTTGCCAAAGTAGATCAATGTGCCATCTATCTATTTAATGACGATCAATCAGAAATGAGTATGAACTGCGAGTGGTACCGTGATAGTACTCATTCTATGAAAGGTTCTTTGCAGAATATTTCTACCCGTCGCTATCCCTGGATTATGACCCAGTTATCCCTCAAGGAAATGATTTTAATCCCCTCTGTGGCTGAACTATCCTCGGAAGCTGATAACATCAAAAGTCTGTATCAATCTCTGGGAATCCAGTCTATACTGAATGTCCCTATGGTCTATGAAAAAGATCTCATTGGATTTATTGGGGTTGTATGCATACGAGGGAAAAAGTCCTGGACGGAAGATGTGATCAAACTACTCCGTATCGTTGGGGAAATATTGACTCATGCTCTAAACCGTAAGAAGACTGATGAGCATCAACGGTATTTATTCAGTGTTTTAGAAAGCACCAATCAGGAACTTGAAGACTTCGCCCATATTGTCTCCCATGAGTTGAAGCGTCCCCTGGGAACAGCTCGCCTTCAACTTGCCTCTTTATTTGCGGACTATAAAATCAACTTGGATGAGGAGGGGCAAAAACAGATCGCACAGATCATTAGCAAGTTGGATATTCTAAATGGCCTGATTAACAACATACTCCATTATTCGAGCATTGGCTGGGTGGAGGAAGAAATAATTGAAATAGACTTGAATGACATCGTGGCAGAGGCTTTGGAGAATATATCCATGCCAAATCATATCCAGATAATCATGGAGAATCATTTACCGAATATTTGGTTTGAGAAAACCCGGATCCTCCAGATCTATCAAAACTTGATCAGTAATGCCGTCAAATACATGGGCAAACCAGAGGGGATCATCAAGATTGGAAGTCTTGATGAGAAAGACCTCTGGAAGTTCTGGGTCAGTGATAATGGCCAGGGCATTGAACAAGATAATTTACATAGCATCTTTAAGCTTTTCAAGACACTGAACGATAATCCCGAGAGTACAGGAGTGGGTTTAGCCCTTGTGAAAAAGATTACAGAGATGTACGAAGGTGAAATATGGGTGGAGTCTACTATAGGGGAAGGGAGTATATTCTTTTTTACGTTGCCGAAATAGATATTTGGTCTTTAGTTCTCAAAAGCTATTTATACTATTAGTATAAAGGAAGTTAGTGATATGGACTGGTGCTTTCCCTATGAGGAGGTAAGTTCCACCTAATATTATTATGATTTCAGCCGAATAGTAAAGGAAGTTTTGAAATATGGGAGGGAAATTGTGACAGACACACAAATTAAAGCACCTTGTGATCTTTGCGGGAGCTTGCGTTTTAAGGAGTTCTGGACTTTTAATGACTTTTACTATGTTCAGTGTGAGGATTGCGGGCTGATTCATCAAAATCCCCAGCCTGAACCGGATGATATAACGAATATGTATGCTGAAGACTTCTTTCATTATACCTTTGAGAATCAGGATGCTTTTTTTAACTTGATGAAACTCTCGCTCCAGGACATCAACTTCAACCAGATCGCCAGGGAGTTCGAGGGTGAAAGACGTATACTGGATATTGGCTGTGCTACAGGCCTCCTACTCAATCATTTAAAACTACAAGGCTGGGAGACTGAAGGGGTCGAAATCTGTAAGCCCTCTGCTGATTACGCTCGGGATCAGTTTGATCTATCCGTTCACGGTACAAATCTTTTTGACTGTTCCTTCCCCAATGATCACTTCCCGGTTATCCATTTCTCACACGTTATTGAGCATGTCCCCTCGCCCTCTGACTTCCTGAAGGAGGTTTATCGCATCCTAAAGCCCGGGGGGTATATCATAGTGACAACACCCAATGTAGAAGGTCTATTCGCTAAAATATTCCGTAAGAATTGGCGTTCTGTCCGAACAGATCATCTTTTTTTATTCTCAAGGAAAAACTTACGTGACCTACTCGAACAATGTGGTTTCAATGTCCTAAAATATCGCTCATGGGGTGGGATTCCTGTTGAGATGTCCAGTGGGAAAATAAAACAGATCACTGATTATTGGGTAAAATACTTTAATGTGGGCGACGTGATGCTTTTTTTAGCCCAAAAATGACAGAGTCCTTAGACTTCAAGAGAATGGGTTTCACTTT
>CAJXGR010000346.1 GCA_913053665.1 uncultured Spirochaetia bacterium | reverse complement strand
TCCAGAGCGGAAATACCGGCTTTCTGGATGCCCTTGAACTGCCCGGAGTCAATGTTATCCTTCACATTAGCGAAGGCTTTTACGATGAATGGGTTGCCGCAAATGAATCCAAGACGCCAGCCCGTCATGTTATATGCCTTGGAAAGGGAATGAAACTCGATACCCACATCTTTGGCCCCATCAATGGATAAAAAGGATAATGGCTTCTTGTTATAGACTAAAGCGGCGTAAGCGGCATCCTGAACCACTACAATGCTGTTCTCCCTAGCGAATTGGACCACTTCTTTATAAAAACTCTCCGTGGCATTGGCTCCCGTGGGATTGTTGGGATAATTGAGTACCAGGATTTTAGCCCGCTTCAACTGGTCGGCCGGGATTTGATCGAGGTTTGGGAGGAAGTTATTTTCCTTTGTGAGAGGCAGGTTGATGACTTTTCCCCCGTACCATTCTGTGTGGATACCCAATACGGGGTAACCGGGTACGGTCATGAGTGTTATATCCCCCGGGTTGATGAGGACAGATGGAAACATGGCTAACGCAGGCTTTGACCCAATGGTATGATTGATTTCAGTGTCCGGATCCAGGGTGACGCCAAAAACATCCTTCATGTACTTTGCGGCGGCCACTTTGAAGTCCTGAAGGCCGTTGTCAGCGTAGCCTCTGTTTTCCGGTTGATCCACCTCAAGCTTGAGTCGCTCTCTCACGACAGGGAAGGCCATTTCATCGGGTTCGCCTACGCCAAAGTCCAGGATCTCTTGACCCGGATTGCTTTTGAGAGCCTCTGCTTTGGCCATTTTGATCTTTTGGAACTTGTAGATTTTAGTATCCTTACCAAAACGACTGCCGCCGATCCGCTCTGCAAAAAGGTTCTGGATATAACTATCAGCCATGTCTTACTCCTGAATGTGTTTTATAAGTTTAGGTAATAATATCTTTATGAATGATGGTGTTTGGGAGAGATAAATCATCTAACCATCCATTGAGATGTGATATATACTCAATATTCTTTGGATTGTCAAATGTTTTTCAGGAAATACAGACACCTTTGAGCAGGTAGTAGGGAATTTTGTATTCTTTCATTGGGGGAGACTGAAAGGAGGGAAAAACTATCTCCTCCACCCATTATCAGGTCAGGGCTTCTCTTGAAATAGATGTGAGGGTAGGTTTTATTCATCGTCTAAAGCATCCTTCATGCCGCCTTCGGGCAATTTGAAAGTCCGTTCAGTATAACTTTAGTCCAAAAGGTTTTTGACCTTATCATCTTCTTCTGAGATTAAATCTGAAAGGATTTGCATGCTGTAACGATCAATGACTGAATCTGTGAGAGTCAATTTAAGTTCCATATCTTCATCCAAAACAAGGATCTCTGGGTCATATTTTTCCAATTCATAGTCATATTCTGCATTGCTGTATTTTTTCTCAATGAATAATATGATATATAAAATATCATTTTTTGTGTATTCAGCCGAAAATTGTCTAAACACCAAATTTGGGTTAAAAATAACATCCGAATGCTCTTTTTTATTGATCTGTTTCCATTTTAATTCATGACTTTGTGTGAGTTTACATATCTCATCAAAAAAATCTTCGTATTTGTTCATAAATCCTCCGAATATGAAAACCAATCTCTAAGACATTGTTTTATTTCAATGATATTTTCTGTTTTGCTAGCATTATGAATGTGTTTAGCTATTTTACTTCTCTTGGAAAACCAATGAAAATATCCCTTTGGAAGGTTCCTACTTAAGGAATTAAGAATACTTTTAGAACCTCCTGACAGCGGGATAGCGTCATTTGGTATCGAGAAAACCTCATCAATAACCTGTTTTATGCGTTTGCTTCTTTTCAGTTTAACAATTTTAGACCGAACGCTTCTAATAAGAATAAGTGAAATAATGGATATAACTAAAGATAGAATAGATGCCCAGGATCCCACCTGGGTTAAATCAAAATCCATTATTAAAAGTTATTCTCCCCGGCATTCCAATTCATTATCAAATAATTTTTTATCCTTTTTAAACTTACAAACACCAATCAAATCTATTTAATCATATAATGCTTACCAGAAATCAAAAGAAATATAATATATAAACTTCATTATGCCAATTAAAACATAATGCTTTGCAGGGCGATTTAATTCTCCAGATAATTGTTTATCTCGAACAGACAGACGCTGTTCGATGCGTGATTGAGACAAACAATTATCAAGAGAATGAAATTGCCCTGAGGTTTAAGCGCCATAGGTTCCTGAGCCAAAAGCTTATGAGGAATTCCATAGTCGGGTGCTTCGATTTTCGTAAGAAAGAGAAGTTCCCGGCGATAGACTGATGGGTACTACTTCCAAGCCTTTGGTTTGAGTGTATTGTTTCATGTAATAGGAGATGAAAAGTTTATGGGCCGTCCAGACCTTGTTTTCTAAGTTCCTCAAATGCTGAGCCTCCGTTTGCCAAGTGGAAAAAGCTGTTGGATCAGCTTTCAGCTCCCGATACTTTTGATTCAGGATCTGGAAAGCCCTGCTTGAGTTTGTTTGCTTTTGGGATCGGAGAGCTATCCGAACAGGAGCTGAGCGGACGTAGGTTCCCAAGTTTTTCAGATCGTCTTTGTGGGAAACAAATACCAGACCTTTTAATTTCCCGCTCAGTTTTTCTATAATGGGATTGAATTGGATTTTCATGATTATTCCTTTTATATGTTAAGCTTAAACGATTTATTACAGGGCAAACGCATAGGTCTGCCTCTAGAAAAACAGAATCGGTTTAGAGATAGGGAAATCATTACAGGGCTTAATGAAATCCGGAATTTTTTTTGTAATCATCTTAGTGGAGGGATAATCCTTTGTCCTGTTATTGTCCTGTGTTTCTCCTGTCATTAAGGTGTTTGGAAGTGTGGGGGAAGGTTCTTGGATATATAAGTCAATGTAAGAAGGAAAAGTAGATAATAGGACCAAGTTATTGAAATAATTAAAGCTCATGGGTTTTTAAGGATGGATTTGACAAATAATAATAGAAGTCTTTTATATAAATGTGACCATTGGCAAAGGAAATCAAGCAAATAAGTCCTATTATTAAGGAAAATCCTGTAAGTTTCACTTTTATATAATAAATATTGTCTATAGTAATTAATTGAATATCTTTTAATGATTAAAAAGTAAAATAATAGGAGACCCCTATGAAAAAGATTCTTTTGTTTTTATTACTTGGACTGATGACATTTGTTCTAAGTTATTGCGAGATAGATGTCCAGCCAAGCGGCGCTAGAAGAGGGCGTTACAAAAAACAGCCTGTTTATAAGGACCAGCCTGCCAATAATCACAAAAAACGTAGGTATAAAAGGAAAAAGAGACGACATTATCGTCATTATCGTCATCGTGACGATGACGATGACTATGACGACTAAACGGAGGGATCACTAGATCCCTTATTCCAACAGCTTTAGTCCTTGATGTACTTTACTGTACAATGATTCATAACGAAAAGAATGAATACTAAAGCCGAGCCTGTGATGAACCCATAAATGCCTGTTTGAGCCGAAGGGAAGAGCCAAAAGTTGAAGTAACCAGCTTCCAGGAAAACGAAAACGACTAGACCCATCAGCCAGGGCGGGTACTTTCTCAGGATCCCTTGACCCATCATAAGGGTGAGGCTGGTGATATGGCCGCTAATGGGTATGGACCTCTGGATCAGCCTGAAGTATAATAAAATGAATATCAAGGCCCAGATAATCATATAGGGGCTGATCCTTAAAATCACTGTTCTATCCCACTTTAAGGAGGTCAACAACTCCCACATCACCATGGAAA
>CAJXGR010000345.1 GCA_913053665.1 uncultured Spirochaetia bacterium | reverse complement strand
GTCGCATTAAGTCCAATTTGTAGGGGGGTTTCAAACCTGCCCCTACAAATTGGGCTTTCGGCAATGCGCCTCTACAGGCAATCATGGTGATCGATTACCGAAGCAATTATTAGAACTTCCGTCCGATTGAATAATAATAAAAGCCCATATCCTTCATCAACACGGGGTTAAACTGGTTGCGTCCATCGAAAACAATGGCTTGCCTCATCAGACTCTTCATTCTGGCAAAGTCAGGCTCTCGAAAAGATCGCCAGTCCGTCACAATACAAAGAGCATCCACCTGTTCCAACGCCTCATACTGATTATCGATATACGTTAAACCCGAACGATCCCCAAAGACTTTCTTGGCCTCAGATATGGCAACCGGATCATAAGCGATGACTTCTGCCCCCCCAGATAGTAAAGCTTCAATGACATCTATAGAAGGGGCTTCCCGCATATCATCCGTCCCGGATTTAAAGGCCAGTCCCCATATAGCAAAACGAAGCCCTTTGACTTGCCCACTGAAATAGGCTGTTACTTCATCTATAAAATGCTTTCGCTGATTCTGATTGACCTTTTCAACAGCGTCTAAAATATCCATTGGCTCACCAAAGGATCGACCCGTCATGAGCAATGCCTGCACATCCTTTGGGAAGCAGGAACCGCCATAGCCCAGACCGGGATAGATAAAATGCGTTCCAATACGCTTATCCGATCCAATCCCATGACGTATTTGCTCTATATCAGCCCCCACCTTCTCACAAAGGCGGGATATCTCATTCATAAAGGAAATCCGTGTGGCTAACATGGCATTCGCGGCGTATTTCGTCATCTCAGAGGATGGGATGTCCATAAAGATGATGCGATGGAGATTCCGTACAAAGGGGGTGTAGAGCTTCTCCATCATCTTTTTAGCCCGATCGCTTTCTAGACCCACAATAATCCGATCCGGTTTCATGAAATCGTCGATGGCCGCTCCCTCCTTGAGGAATTCGGGGTTTGAAACCAGGTCAAAGTCGATTTGGACATCGCGATCTCTTAAGACTCGACTCATTGCCTCTTTTATTTTCTTTCCCGTGCCCACCGGTACAGTAGATTTCAGGATGACGACTTTGTAAGCCTCCATGCTTTGGGCAATGTTCCTGGCGACGTCTAAAACGTACTGTAGATCGGCACTTCCGTCTTCACCAGGAGGGGTGCCTACAGCTATAAAAATGAGATCACTTTGAGAGACAGCAATGGAGAGATCCGTCGTGAAAACAAGACGCTTTTCTTTATAATTCCGTTTAACAAGTTCTTCAAGCCCCGGCTCATAAATAGGTATCTCACCATCATTCAGCTTGTCAACCTTCTGCTTGTCTATATCCACACAGACAACCTGATTCCCCATTTCTGCAAACCCTGTGCCTGTTGTCAAACCCACATAACCGATTCCAATCATTGCCAATTGCATAAACGTGTCTCCTAAAATGATTAAGTAAAATATATAATTTAACCCAAAAAGGTCTATATTCATTGTTTTTTTGGATTATAAATTAATCCAAAAGGTGGGAGAATTTGCCAAGCTTCTCATATCTTTTGTCGAAGCTTATGAGTACAAGGTTGAGCTCTCCCTCTATGCTTAAACTCATGGATGAGCCTAAGTCATAGAAGGAGGGAACTATTAGCCGTCCTTCTTTTTAGAATGAATCCTTATTGACGAGTGCCGTAAAAAGTCTTTTTAAGTGTATATCCTTCTGAGATTTAACATCCAACCTGGAGTAATAATAATACCGACGAATGAAATGTTCCTGGAACTTCTTGATGGCCTCCTGGAAGGTTTTTGAGTAGACACTTAAGGTCAATTCCTTTTGGTATATGATGAAGCCATCGGATAACTTTTCTATAGCAATTGTTAATGGTTTTGCAAGAGTCAAAATAGTCTTGAGATGGCGTACCTGACCAATGGAGACCTCTTTATGAGGGCTGTTTTCAAAGTCCAGGACTTCAACATCCAGACTTTCCAACAGTTTATCGGCGATCTCTCCAAAAATCGAGGAGCCATCCTCTTTTTCTGAGTCTAAAAGATTCTTGTAGTAATGGACAGGGTCCTTTTTGATACGGGATGGATGATCCAATGTAGCGCTCCTTATGTTTTTAAAACACCTTGTTTAAGGTGATATAGGATATTCTTTACTTAGCCGGCCTTTTCGATACCGTCTGATGGACTTAAGTTGATTGTTACGATAAATATAGCGGTCTGTGTAATCTATTTTGCCAGCGTCAAAGAACTTATAATGAGTTTTGCTTATTAATCTGTTCTTTGAGTCGTAGATCCACCAAACATCGGGATTTCGCTTAAAATAATACCCCTGCCAAATCGTACGTTTTCTCACGTGGAAAAAGGCCTTGTCGGTGATTCCATGCCAGTAAAAGCCTCTTTTGTGGGTCTGATGACCTCTGTGATCATATAGAAAGTAGTAGTATAGCCGCCAATTTTTATAATACTCTTCACCGATGATTTGACCCTTTGCATTGAGATAGACGATCCAAAAGGATTTCAGGTAGGGCAATTGACTTTTGTGGACTTTGATTTTGCTTAAAACGGATAGGTTCTTCTCATTGAATGTATAACTGCTGTAAAACCGGGTGGTGATTTTCTGTTTGGCTTTTGGGAAGGCTGAAAGAGAAGTGAGTAAAAGGCATAGCCATATTAGTGTTATAATCTTCATGGTCCCTTTTCCTTTTGTGGAACATTGTTCCCGTGGTCTTGTGAGACAGAACATCCATCTGTCTTTGCTTTGGCCTGTAGGGGTGGGTTTCAAACCTGCCTCTACAACCAACCAGCCAAGCCTTCTAATTGCTCTTGTGATCCTGCTTCCATATCTCATTGAATTGAGATCCATGGAGCTTGGTCCACTCAATGAAAGCCTCGTTCATGGCCATCTCGCGACCCTCATAAACCTTCTGGTTGTTCCAGTAGATCAGCATTTCTTTGATTTGAGCCTGATTGTATTCCATTAATCCATTCTTACTCATGTTTTACATACTCTGATTCATTTCAATCTTATACAAATGTTCGATGTTCACCTTAGGGAAGTTTAATTCTCGTGTGAGAAAAATCTTTTTGCTTACTTTTTTATTACATTTACGAACTCCCAAAATAAACATGGAATGAACGATATTTATATATCTAAATCAGTATAAGGAAACCCATACAAATGATTCTTACAATCTTTTCTAATCAATTTGCCCATTCCTACGGTTGGCTCCTGATATTTTTGCAAATCATTATACTCCTTGGTTTATTGATTCCAGGCGTATATTATTTAGAAAATAAATACATTAAAGCCCTGAAGAATAGAAAGTTGGGGAATTAGTCTCTATTCTATCGTTTATCATTATCATTACTTTTTCCTTTATTTTTCCTCTTTATTTATCACCTTTTAGCCCAAGAGCTCTTGGGGAAGTCAAAACAATCTATCAACTGAAATCAAAGGATCAAGAGCGTCTTGCAGTGGTGCTAAGAGGCTTTTCAGGAGGTCAGGGTGGCAGCAGGTACTATTCTAATCTGCTGATCATCCGTATGGAGAACGGAGAGATTGAAACACATATCAAGTTTCCTTCAACAGGCGTTTTTAGTGGAAGAAGGACAAAAATAGTGAGTGTGAAAGGCCATTATGCATTATTTGATACCCGTGATGGATACTGGAACATCAATCTCTGGACAGGGCAAATTATGGGTAAAAAAAAAGACCTGGTCGGCAATATCAAGCCTTATAAAAGAAAAGGATTTCGTGACAGCCAATTGATTATCCAGACACCAGATGGCAATGAAAAAG
>CAJXGR010000344.1 GCA_913053665.1 uncultured Spirochaetia bacterium | reverse complement strand
AGAGTTTTGCCGCCGAGATCGCCGAGATCGCCGAGGTCTCAGAGAGTAAGAACTTGCCTCCTCCATCGGACTCCCCTTCGACAAGCTCAGGGAGCGTCCTTATCTCTGGGTACTCTGCGGCTGTTTGCCAAGCCACAATCTAAAAATTACATGATGACTCAATATGACGACTTTTGATGTTTTTTGGGTAGAAAGCCTATAAATATCATGATATATTTGTAGTAAATCGAAGCTCTTTAATTTAATGGTAAGAAAATATTAATATAATACTTTGGAGAGATATATTTTATGAAAATAGGTTTTATCGGGATGGGGATCATGGGGAGTCGTATGGCTTATAATCTCCAGTCCAATGGCCACGAATTGGTCGTACACAATAGGACAAAAGCAAAGGCTGAACAGATGATTGCAAAGGGTGCCCTTTGGGCAGACACTCCAAAAGAAGTTGTGAAGCAAGCGGATATTCTTTTCACCATGTTATCGGATCCAGATGCAGTCTACCAAGTGGCATTGGGGGATCAAGGCTTTTTGGAAGAGGCCCAATCAGGTACGCTATGGGTGGACTGCAGTACAGTCAACCCTTCTTTCACGAAGAAAATGGCAGAAGAGGCTTCAAAAAGAGAAGTCCGTTTCATTGATGCTCCCGTCGCTGGTACCAAAGGGCCTGCCGAAAAAGGAGAGCTCCTATTCTTCCTTGGAGGCAATACAAAGGACATTGAGACGGCTCAGTCTCTCTTTGACATTATGGGACGTAAATCAATCCATGTGGGAGATCATGGTATGGGCGTCTCCATGAAGATGGTGTTCAATCTATTGTTGGGTGAGTCAATGTTAGCCTTTTCGGAAGCGATGACATTAGGACGGTCTTTAGGCCTCACACAGGATCTACTTTTCAATACCCTGGTAGGATCCCCTGTGGTAGCCCCTTTTATAGCTGGCATTAAGCCCAAGATTGAATCGGAGAACTATGAGGCGAATTTTCCCTTACGGTTGATGCAAAAGGATTTACACCTGGCTTCTATAACAGCCTATGAGCAAGGGATTGCATTGCCTGCTGTGAACATAATAAAAGAGATCTTTGCATTAGCCAGTCAATACGGGTTGGCCAACAAGGACTTCTCAGCGATCTATCCATTCATCAACGAGAAGATCAGTCAATAGGTATCTATAAAATAAAAATTAAGGATAAAAGATTATGGCAAAAGTATTAAGAATCGATGCGAGTTCAAGACTCCAGGAGTCCCACTCACGACAAATGGCCGATGTATTTCAGGAAAAATGGCTCAAAGCCAATCCAAAGGATGAGTTCACAGTCAGAGACCTTGTGAAAGAACCCATCCCTCATATTGAGAATATGACGATAGCCGGGTTTTACACCCCAGAAGACAAGCTGGATGATCCCATGAAAAAGGCGACCGCCCTGTCCGATCGGCTGATTAAGGAATTGATATCGGCTGACGTGATCCTCCTCAGCACGCCCATGTATAACTTTTCTGTTCCATCCGCCTTAAAGGCCTACATTGATCAGATCGTTCGTATCGGTCAGACTTTTGGATTTGAGGAGTCCAAAGGGTTTTTTGGCCTTGTGGAAGGGAAAAAAGCTTATATAGTCACAGCTTGTGGAGCCGTCTACAAAGGTCCCTATGAGGCTTACAACTTCCTGGCCCCTTATCTTACGGCTGTTTTAGGCCTGATTGGAATCTCAGATATTGACTACATTGATCTTGAAGGCACGTCCCTTGATCCAGCGGCTTTTGAGGCCAGTAAAAAGGTTGCGATGGAAAAAATAGACAAAATAACCTCCAGCTGATACTGGCGGATTTATCTAAGTGTCTGTAGAGGCTTGATTAAGAAACCGTCGTAAGGCAATCTATAGGTTGAGGCGAACTTTGCTTGTCTCAACCTAGTAATTGAGTATATTTATAGTATTCTGTTTTAAGGAGTATTGACCATGTATCGGACAATAGAAGCTATTTACGACAATGGAAAGGTTTATCCTGTTGAAGATATGAAAATCAAGAAAGGTCGTGTTCTACTTATTATATTGGAAGAGGAAGCAGAAATGACCAATAATGTAAAACCCTTTAAATCTTTAAATAAAGTATGTTTGGATACCAGCAATTACCATTTTAATCGAGATGAAATCCATGAGAGATAAGATATTTTTAGACACCAACATAATCATTTATTTCTATTCTAACGATAAACTTAAATCTAAAATAGCAAAAAACTTATTGGAGACGCCGGGTATAAATTATGTGATCAGCCACCCAGGTCATCTCAGAGTTTATCTCTGTGATGGTCAAAAAATATGCCTATCAGCCTGATGATGTTTGGGACGTTTTGGACGATTTCCAGTCTCACTTTACGATTAATCTCCTTAGTTATGATACTATTCGCTTATCAGTCCAATTCATGAAGCAATATCAATTCTCTTACTGGGACAGCCTAATCCTTGCCTCAGCCCTTGAAAGTGCTTGTGAAACGTTATACACGGAAGACATGCATCACGATCAGTTGATTGAAAAGAAAACAAGAATCATCAACCCGTTTTTACAAGCCACACCATGATCAGAAAAGACTTCTACAGGATGAATATCATGGAAGAGCCGGCTCAAGAGATCAAAGAGACATTAATGTTCACGACAAGCCGTTGGATAAACCGTCACTTGATTCGTTGATCCCTTTCTGGTAGAGACCTGTAGCAATCATTATATTTTCCATATAGACCTGGGATTTCCGGTGTTAATAAGCCTGTTCATTGATACGGAGTATTGACAAACAGAATGGATCGAAAAAAAGGTTACTTATTTTTATTCTTGTCTACCCTGAACTTTGGGGGTATGGCCATCCTGGTAAAGAGTCTATCATCCGATTTATCTCCTTATCAAATAGCTTTTTGGAGAAGCCTCATTGTTTTTATCACCATTCTCATTCTGTTAAAATGGCGTCCCACAAGCCTGAATTCCTTTTTTCATGGAATAAATCCATCGAAGCCAGGTCATTTCAGAGAGATAGCATTGATTTTCAAGGAACCTATATTAATACTAAGAGGGCTTTTTGGAGCTTTTGCCCTGGTTTTTTATTATAGTGCGATCTCCCTGATCCATGTCTCTGAAGCTGTTATGATCAGCTATTCCTTTCCCGTGTTTACTGTGATATTCTCATTTTTCTTTCTCAAAGAATCATTGAGGGTATCTTCCATATTATATATCCTTATGGCCGTTGCTGGAGTTGTATTTATCACAAAACCAACCCTTGAATCCTTCAATCAAGGGGAATTATACGGGATTCTAACAGCCTTTTTCATGGCGGCGGCTATCATCACCATAAAAAAAGCAAATAATCATTATCCACCCTGGCTTATCGTCTTTGCATTTATGTTTTTCAGCCTGGTCTTGACATCCTATGAAATGATCACACAATTCACCCCTCTGACTCTATCAATGTTTGGGATTATTATGGGTATTTCAATCACCACATTCTTCGGACAGTTTTATTTGACTTATGGCCTCAAATATATTGAAGCCACCACAGGAAGTATCATTATTCTCTTAACCGTGGTGAATGTCACACTGTTAAGCATTATTTTCCTGAGTGAGTTTCCCGATGTTTATTCTCTCATAGGTGGGATGTTTATCTTATTTGCAAGTATTAAATTAACCCTTAAGAAATCGAGTCTTCAGCTAAAAAAAGATCGGCCGACACCTTCACGACCTCGTTTTTAATTCCCTGATATACCAAAAAGGTTTTGAATTGTCAGTATAATCAGTTGTAGGGGCTGGGTGACCCAGCCCCTACAACTGACATTTCATAAT
>CAJXGR010000343.1 GCA_913053665.1 uncultured Spirochaetia bacterium | reverse complement strand
GTGGACATCCTCGTCAATGAGTCCCGACGTATTGACCTTTATGATGACGAGTTGTACTTGATGGGAACAGACTATCCAAGCCGAGACCCTCTTCATTCAGGCCGTCAAAAGGCTATTCAAAGGGATTTGAAGCAAACATTGGACACCCTCCCTCCTTCAGAAGCCCCCAAAATCTTATTAGCCCATCATCCGGACACCTTCTATCAATCACAAAACCATTCTATCGATCTCACCCTCTCCGGTCACACACACGGCGGACAGGTTGTTTTGGGGAAAATCGGAAAGAGTTACTTATCACTGGGCCAATTAGGGTTTAAATATGTGAAGGGCCATTATGAGGAGGACGGAAGACAATTGTATGTAAATAGCGGACTGGGCCACTGGCTCCCACTGCGACTAAATTGTCCTCCCGAGATCACCCAGTTTATTTTAGTTCAAAAATAATTAAATTGATAGACAGTTTTATTCGAGATTAATACAAACGATCCAAGTGTTATTCTAGGGATCCAAACTATTTTCTAAAAGAGTGATAATTATGAAGACAGCAAAGATATTCTTTATAGTCCTTATTTTGGGTGTTGCAGTTGGTGGCTTCTCCTTTCCTGAAGTGGATCACTATGGTTACTACGGCCGTATTTCCTACTCAGGAAACAATTACCGATTGGGATACATCATAAACCGTTACAATGACCAAAGGCAAAAAGTCCGTGAGGAGATTTATGACGCACAAGGTGGGCTCATAAAATACAAGACTTTTGAGTATGGCCCATTGCATCTCATGACCCGTGAAGCTGAGTACAACAGAAATCAAAGCCTTATGAAGGAACTCATTTACAAATATAAAAATGGCCGTGTCCAACAAAAGATTATTAAGGAAACGGGTAGACACCCACTCTATGTGGATTTTGAGTACAGCTATTACAGGAATCGTTTACTCTATCAGTTGGAGACCTTCTATTATAATACAAGTCTGTCCAATCGTCGAAATAATCTCATCAAAAAGACTGTTTATACCTATAAAAACGTAAACGAGAAGCTTGTAGAACATTATAGAAAGAACGGAAACAATCGATCAAGCCGCTTTATCTACTACTCAGCCCAGCTTTTTAAGTATAATGGTGAAGGAAGGATTGATGGGATCCTTCTTCTGGATCAGGATCGACGGCCTACCAAGTATTATGAATACCGCTACAAGGGTTATAACAAGATCTGGAGGATTAATGTTTATAAGGCCCGTCTTGGAAGTGCCTTATCCAGTAGAGGTTTAGACGATATAACAAAGATGGATTTGTCTTTAAAGCATACTGTGATTTATGAATATAAAAAGGATAAGTTTAATTTGGTTAAAGAATTAAATACACCTTATCTGGCAGTCAAGGAAGAGCCGATAGAAGAAAAGAGGGAACCAGCGGCTGGAACAGCGATTCCGACTGGAGGAGCGGGGGAAACAGCTATTATAGTGACACCCAAAACAGTAGTAAAAAAAGACGGTGAGAAGAAAGACGGCGATGATGACAGTGACGATGAGGAAGGTGACGATGAGGAAGGTGATGATGATGGGGACGACGACGAGGGTGATGATGACGATAGCGACGACGAGGAAGGTGATGATGACGATAGCGATGACGACGACAGTGATGATGATAAAACGGATGAAGAGGAATAAAGTAGTTTTTATCAATTAAAGATGTATCAGTCAATGTATTTTTGACTTTTCCCAACTATAAAGTATTATTTTCTTGTCAAAGGGTGACTTTAGCCGATAATTTGATTATATTTACTGAAAAGAATCTCTTTGACTTAGAAAAACAAAGCTTCTTCATTTCATCAAATTAGGTATAAAACTTATTCTACACAAAGATCACCCATTTAAGGGTTGAGTACTCAAAGTATCTTATCTCTTTACCCTGACTATTAAAACAATCAGATAAACAAACAGGATGGATCATGGAAATCAGAAATATAGCTATTATAGCTCATGTCGATCACGGTAAAACAACTTTAGTGGACGCTCTCTTGAAGGCTGGAGGAGCTTTTTCCGACCGTCAGCAGGTGGAAGAACGTGTCATGGACAGTAACGACCAGGAAAAAGAGCGTGGCATTACCATTTACGCTAAAAACGCCGCCATCACTTATAAAAACACAAAGATCAATATAGTAGATACTCCAGGTCACGCGGATTTTGGCTCGGAGGTTGAGCGAATTTTACGGATGGTAGACGCTTCTGTATTACTTATCGATGCCTACGAAGGCCCCATGCCCCAAACCAAGTTTGTTCTCTCCAAGTCCCTGGCTCTTGGGCTCCCTATCCTTGTGGTGATCAACAAAATAGACAAATCTTCAGCCCGACCCGCTGAAGTAATCGACAAGACCTTTGATCTCATGGATCAATTAAAAGCCTCCGACGACCAATTGGACTTTCCTCATATATACACAATCGCACGGGATGGCATAGCGATACGGGATCTTGAGGACGAAAAGAAAGATATCATTCCATTGTTAGACTTTATCATTGAACATGTCCCTTCTGCTTCGTCAGACAGTGAGAGCGACTTTATGATGCAGCCGGCCACGTTGGACTACAATGACTTTTTAGGCCGTATGGCCATCGGTCGGGTCTATCAGGGGAAGGCGAAAGTTGGTCAGAACCTGTTTGTCATGGATCCTGACGGCCAAAAGCGAAACGCCAAACTCAGTAAGATATTTACTTTTCAGGGACTTGAGCGGGTGGAAGTCGATGAAGTCTCTGCAGGAGACATTGTTGCTATCGCCGGAATCGCTGATGTCTCTGTTGGAGAGACCGTCACAACAAACGAGTCTGCCCAACCCCTTCCTGCCATCAAAGTGGACCCCCCTGCTCTTGCCATGGATATCATGGTGAATACATCTCCTTTTGCTGGACGGGAGGGGGATTATGTCACAAGCCGTCATTTACGTGAACGCCTCTTCAAAGAGTTAGAAACCAATGTGGGGCTGAAGATTGAGGCGATGGACAATATGGATTCCTTCAAGGTCTACGGACGCGGGGAAATGCACCTCGCTGTTCTGATCGAAGATATGCGTCGAGAAGGCTTTGAACTTCAAGTTTCACAGCCCAGAGTAGTCTTTCAGGAAATCGACGGCAAGCTCCATGAACCCATTGAAAACCTCGTGATCAATGTCCCTGATGGGATTTCCGGTAAAGTTATTGAAGCCCTTTCCCCAAGAAAAGCCGAACTAAAGAACATGTATTCTGAGAACGGCAACACCTTGATAGAGTTTGAGATCCCCACGCGAGGCTTCCTGGGTTTCCGTTCCACCTTTATTATTCTCACTCGCGGTGAGGGGACTATGTACCATTCCTTTGATCGATTTGCTCCTCACAAGGGCAAGATAGAGAAACGGAGTGTCGGGTCGATTATATCCGGTGTCACAGGAACAACCACCGCTTACTCCCTCTGGAACCTCCAGGAACGCGGGCCTCTCTTTATCCATCCCAGTACAGAGGTCTATGAGGGCATGATCATAGGGGAGCATAATAAAGGTACGGACTTGTCTGTCAATCCTATAAAGGGTAAGAAGCTTTCTAATGTCAGGGCATCTGGTTCGGACGAGGCGATACGCATCATCCCGCCCGTTGAGATCAGTCTTGAAAAGGCCCTCGAATACGTTCAGGATAATGAGTATGTTGAGGTGACCCCCAAGAACATCCGATTGCGTAAAAAGTATCTTACTGAACTCGAACGAAAACGTCTGGGTAAAAAAGCCAGTTGATCTATCTCCCCCGTAGGGGCGACCCGCCGGGTCGCCCCTACGGGGGGATAACGTCATATTTTACCACGGCC
>CAJXGR010000342.1 GCA_913053665.1 uncultured Spirochaetia bacterium | reverse complement strand
ATTGATTCTTTCTAATCTCAGGTTTGTAGTCTCCACGGCTAAAAAATACCAGTCAAATGGACTCAGCCAGATGGATTTGATCAATGAAGGCAATATGGGCCTCATAACAGCCGCTGACAAGTTCGATTATCGGAAAGGCTATCATTTTATATCGTACGCTGTCTGGTGGATTAAACAGTCCATTTTAAAGGCCCTCTCCGAAAAGACCAAACTCATTCGACTCCCTCTTAATAGAGCGAATCAACTGGTACAAATTGAAAAACTTAAAAAAGAAAACGATCAATTGCAAAATAGCGACTTAACA
Organism: uncultured Spirochaetia bacterium; assembly: GCA_913053665.1. Taxonomy (GTDB): domain Bacteria; phylum Spirochaetota; class UBA6919; order UBA6919; family UBA6919; genus CAJXGR01. Next base: position 3,549 of record CAJXGR010000342.1, on the reverse strand, counting down.
AACATAGAAATAGCCAGTGCTTTAGATATCGAAGAAAACAGTGTCTCTGACATTATCAATGCCTCCAGAGATTATATCTCGCTGGACGCACCCATCATGTTTGATAAAAAAGAACGGTATCTCTCAGAAATACTTAAAGATAACAACTTTAAAGAACCAGAAGAAAGTCTTATTGATGAGTCCCTAAAAGAAACCATCTCTAAATCCCTTGAAACTCTTTCTGAAAAAGAGCAAAAGGTAATCACACTTAGATATGGCCTGGACGGTGTAGACCCTCTCTCTTTAAAAGAAATTGGTAAACGTTTCAACTTAACCAAAGAGCGAATCCGCCAGATTGAGAAAAAAGCTATTCGCCGCTTGAGACACCCTTCCAGAAGTCAAGCCCTCAAGGCTTTTCTGAGGGTTTAAGATTATATTTCTGACAGTAAAACTCAGCATACAATAAATCCTCAGGGTTTGTGATTTTGATGTTTGATTTCTTCCCATCTATACACTGAATAGGATGTCCCATCTTGGCAACAATCTCTGTGTCGTCCGTCACAGGGTAGGGTGAGCGTATAAACTCCCTATAGGCCTTCCAAAGAACTGAAAACCTAAAGCCCTGGGGAGTGAGAATAGCCCTTAAATCGTCACGTTTTAAATGGGCCTGGATTTCCTGTGTGTCAGCCTTTAATAGCTTAATAGTGTTCGTGACTGGATAAGATAGAGTAACTGCTGAATAGTGTTTTAAGGAATCAATGACCTTCAAAAGATCTTGAACGCCCAAGAATGGACGGGCACTATCATGTATAATGATTGAATCGTTAGGTTCAGCGTCATGACTAATGGATTGAAGTCCATTATACACTGATTGACTACGGCTTGCCCCACCTTCGACTAAGGAAATGGATGGGAGGGATGAGCTATCCAGATTCTTAATGAGTGAATCCTTGTATTTTTCCCTATCACCCACGCTATGTACAAGTACAATGGTCAAGCAATAGCTTGATGATAAGGCTAGAGCAGTCTTAATGGACCAAAGAAAGATTGGGAGGCCCTGAAGTTCAAGGAATTGCTTTTGACCCAAAGAACCCATACGACTGCTCTGACCAGCCGCCAAGATTAAAAGACGTTTACTATCTTCTTCCATCATTAATTTGAGTAAAGATCATCCTTCCGGCCGGTGTTTGTAAAATACTGGTGACCACAACATTGACTTCCTTGCCGATGTAATGACGTCCGTTATCGATAACGATCATGGTCCCGTCATCGAGATAAGCAATCCCCTGATTTTGATCCTTCCCTTCTTTGATGACAGTGATACGGATCTCTTCATTGGGGAGTAGAACTGGTTTTACGGCATTGGCCAGTTCATTGATGTTCAGGATGGCCACTCCCTGGAATTCAGCCACCTTGTTTAGGTTGAAATCGTTGGTGACAATCACGGCATTCACATACTGTATGGCAAGCTTGAGCAACTTACTATCGACTTCAGGAGTGTCCAGAAAGTCTTCTTCTGTAATCTTGATGACCGTTGTTTTGCTGGCCTTCATATTATTTAGAATATCCAGCCCGCGACGTCCACGACTGCGTTTTAGGGGATCTGACGAGTCGGCAACCTGGTGAAGTTCGTTCAAGACAAACTTTGGAACAATCAAAACGCCCTCCAGGAAGCCTGTCTCAGCAATATCAGCAATCCGACCATCAATGATAACACTGGTATCCAGGATTTTGTGGGTCATTTTTACTTCGGTTGGCATACCAGAGGGCGAAGTATAAGTCACCTTCAATTCTTCTTCTTTCAACCAGCCCAAAGTAAAGCCTACATAAGCCAAGAGTAACATAATTATATATTTAAACTCTTTAGAGATCGGTAAACTAATGACGAATATTTCGCCAAAAAACCATCCTATGGCTATGCCGATCAGCATTCCAAGGGAAGCGTATAATAATTTTCTGCCCTTCGCCTGATGGGCAGAAACTTCAAGACCTATGAATAAACCACCAATAATAAGAGCTATTATAGGATAGCTTATGGCTGAATCAAGGTTTAAAAGTTCAACTTTTGCATTTAACCCTATCACAAAGGCAAGCAAGGCGGTAATGATTAAAACTAAGATTCTGAAAATCATTCGCCCTCCTACTTGGCACTTTTAGTTTCAAGTTCTCCATTACGATTATTGGCCAGCAAACCCTGTTCAAGGGTTTCTGTTATCATGTGCTCAGCTTCAATGCCTTCAATATCGCTTGAAAAACTGATCTCATCTACCAATAATTTTAACGCGTTTTCAAAGAGTCTTTTTTCAGAGTTTGAAAGTTCTTTTATCTGATTACGGATAAATAGATTTCTAACAACCTCGGCCAGTTCATAAAACGAACCGCTTTTTATTTTCCCATGATTGATAGAATAGCGTATTTTCCAGTCATTTTCAAGCTCTGTTGCCTGACTCTTTAGGATGGAAAGAGCTTCTGCAATTTCTTCATCCCCAATAACCCCTCTCAAGCCTATTTGATTAGACATCTTAACAGGAATCATCACCGTCATATTAGTGTGTAGCAGTTCCATGATATAATACTTTCGTATTGTACCCAATATATCTTTTTCTTCAATATTTTGGATCTTGCCAACGCCATGCATTGGGTAGACCACTTTTTCACCAATTTCATACATAAATTACTCCGTATAATTTCGTTATTAATTTGTTACAAACCTATGCTATTAAACTATTTTTCCCAGGGAAAGGCCTCCCCAAAAAATGATAACGGAAAGATCAGACTAGGCTAAACCTACGATAAATTTAAAGAAAAGTCAAATGATATTTATTTATGCTTTAAATAAAATCTTTAAAGCCTGTTCTTGTCTTTTTGTCAATATGGAATATTATTTGCCCATCTATTAATAGAGGGGAAGCCATCCAGTGTTATGGGATCTTTTTTGAATAAATTAATAGAATCACTGAACTATTAGTATATTTAATGAACCAATTGTTAGAGGTCATTATGAAAAAGAAAGCAATTTCTTACTTGATCATTATGGTTATTTCCTTTTTGAGTCTGGGATTAACTTTTCGTGATCGAAAATATACCTGCCCAATAGACCAACATCACTTTAAAGCAAGGATGGCAGCGTCTGGAACTTCTTTTGGGATCATGCTGGATTTTAAAAGAGTTGGTCCTATTGCTTCTCCATGGACTTTAGCACAGTGTCCCAAATGTGGTTTTGTATTTTACAAGAACAAATACAGTAAAAAAGAAATAAATAAACTTGAAAATATTGTATATTCCAAAGAATATAAAAAAGAATGGAAAGAAAATACAAGCTATTACAGCCTGGCAAGAATCTATGAGAAGTTAGGTGATATAAATAATATGAACATTGCGTGGACCTATATTCAGGCGTCCTGGCAAGCCAATACCAGACAATACCCTAAATATGCACATCTTGCCCTTTCATATTTAAAGAAAGTAAAAAAAGATAAGCCAAAGAATAAGCAAAAGTCCAAGGGGAAAAACCAAAAAGCCAGAGATCATGTTATCGCCCACTATCTCTGCATTGAACTCCATAGACGG
>CAJXGR010000341.1 GCA_913053665.1 uncultured Spirochaetia bacterium | reverse complement strand
TAATTTATATAAGAACCAACTGAAGACTCTGCCGCCGGAGTTAGGCCATCTCAAGGCTTTGACCGTGCTTTATTTAGAAGGAAATCCGTTGAGTGACCAGGAGAAAGAGAAAATTAAAAAGCTTTTGCCTGAGTGTGGGATCTATTTTGAATAATAGTTTATCTGCTGATGAAGAAAGATAGGGTCCATTACCCGAAAGGAAATGAAAGGGATCTCGGTTAAGTACGAAAGGGACTTCGCCGAGGTATGTCAGGGACTTCGCCTGGATACGAAAGGGACCTCGGTTAAGTACCTTGGGGACCTCGGCGAGAAACGAATCCCTTAAAGTTTGATTTTTATCTCCTTTTTACTTGACTATCCCTCTATGTATAGTTACACTATAATAATCACTCGATTAAAAAATATAAGGAGATCAATATGCCGGTTAAATACTCTGTCCTGGAAAATACCTTAACCACCCCTTCCACCTTTAAAGGAAGGGTCAATGAAACATCCACCTTAAGCCTGGACATCATCGCCAGGGAGATTATGTCACGGGGATCCACCGTCACCGAAGCAGACATCAGCGCCGTCATCATCGATATGATCAAAGTCTGTAAGGATGCCATCTCAGATGGATCGCGGGTCAATATCGAAGGACTCGTTCAGTTGTATCCAACCATGGAGGGTGTGTTTACCGGTGGAGCCGACAGCTTTGATCCCCTGCGTCATAAACTGAACATCGGTTCCAGAGCCTCTGAACAGCTGAAGGCAAATGTTCGGGCCCAGGCTGTTATGGAAAAAGAGACCGCTCCCATGGTGGGTCCTATCATCATCGAACTATTGGATGTCTGGACAAGCCAGGTCAATACAGTCGTTACTCCCGCACAGAATGTAAATATCGCAGGGGATAGAATGAAGTTTGACGCCAGTCGGGCGGATGAGGGGCTGTTCTTCGTGAACGATACAACAGCAGTAACAACTCAAGTGCCTGCGGGGGCTATCGCAATATCTACCGATAAAAAGCTTGTCTTTAATTCCTCAACTGTCGGCACAGCTGGGGATACCTGTCACTATGAAATCAGAACAAGATTGGGGAATAGTCCAAGTTATCCCCTTAAAATAGCGGCCAGTCTTCCCCTGACTCTGGGATAAAAAAAAGACTTCCGTATGAGAGTATTGGGGCGAGGTCACTTCGGACGATAATCCCATAGAGACGACTCAGCAGAAACTGTCGCATTAGTCTTTTTTCGCCTAATGGTTAGAATACTAACGTTCTAGATAACTGCCTATTGTAGGGACAGACCCATGTGTCTGCCCGACCCAGAGCATTATGCAGGTGTCCAAAGGCTGAAATCCGCTATCCGTACGGAGAAGTGGTGAAAAGGCGAACACGTGGGTTCGCCCTTACAATAGGCTGACATTTCAGGCAGGTTCAACGGGGAGCAATATCACAAACCTGGCCCCTCCATCCATACGGTTCTGGGCCTCGATGGTTCCCCCATGATTTTCTATAATCCTGTAGGTGATGGATAAACCCAGACCCAAGCCCTGCTCCCGGGTGGTGATAAACGGCTCAAACAGGTGGTCTATGATTTTATCCGAAATCCCCGGGCCGTTGTCTTCAAAAACAATCTTCACAAACTTCCTGTTTTCCTTGAGATGAACAGTGGTCTTTATCCGTATCCATCCATTTGGCTCTTCTGCCCCCTGAATAGCATTAGAGGCGTTCAGAATGACATTGATAAACACCTGCTTGATCTGATTATGATCGCATAGAATGGTGGGAAGCGTGGAGTATAGGTCTAATTCCATCTTGATCTCTTGTTTACGCAATTCAATATCCAGGAAGTTCATGGTTTCCTGGATGAGTCTGTTGATATTGCACTGAATAACCCTTAAGTCTTTAGGGCGTGCGAAATCAAGGAACTGATTAATAATTTCAGCTATCCTATCTATTTCAGTATGAATGACCGATAGATCCTCTCCATATTCGCTTCCCTTCAGATCTTTGGATAGCTCGTCCACCAGCATTTTGACAATCGTTAAGGGGTTTCTGATCTCATGGGCCACACCACTGGCCAGAGCACCCAGACTCGATAGTTTCCCGGATAGAACAAGCTGCTGCTGCATGGACTCAATCTCTTCTCTATAACGTCTTTCTATATCTTTATATCTGCTATGATCCTTTTTAGATGATTCTTCACGAGTATTGTTCATAAACGCGAGAAAAAGGATGGAAAGCCCCTCAAAACTATCTAGCTGATCCTGTGAGAAATTGACCTGGCCCATAAAGTTCATGAGATAAACCCCTTCCACACGATCTCCTTTCTTCAAGGGAAAGGCAATCAACGATACAACGTCAGGAGATATAAGCAAATCAGTTTCTATCCTCCTGTCGTACTGAATGTCCGTGATGATATAAGGCTTTGCATCCAAAACGGTTCTCACCAGATAGTGCTTCCCATTCAACATAGAGATTTTCTGATGACTCTTCTTCAGCTTCATAGAAGGATGTCGCTCTTTACAGATCAAATAGTCTGACTGGGGGGTGAAAAGGTACAATTGGGAGTTGTTGTAATTAAAGATCGCCTGACTGGAAAGCATTAAAGCTTTGTAAATAGAGGATGACTTCCTGTCTCTCAAGTCCTCCAGCATACTTTTAGGCAGTGGGGTCAGCAAAAACGGCGACTCGGATTCCCTTGATTTCCCTCTTTTTTTCCTGACTATGAACCATAAAACGTTTAAGCCCACACTTATAATCAACACCAAGATAAGGATAGGAACAAATGGTGACATAGTTATCTGCTGGAGTATCTTTCGTTTTTCATGACAAATAGAAGATAGGGGGTTCGGGCAAGTATAGCTTGGATCGTCTTCTTTGTAAAGATCAGACAACGGGTCTTTTCCTGGGTGACATAAGCTGTTTCATACTTTGACCCAAAGCCGAAATCCCCAAAAAACTCTCCCAACGACAAGGTCTCATGCTCATCACTTGCAGATCTCACTGTCCCATAAATGATGATATAAAAGCAGGGGTCGTCAGAATCCACAGGAATGGTTTCGTGAGCAGGAAACTCCTTCAATACCCCACGCCTTGCTAAACGCTCTAAGATGCGAGATGGGAAGTCTTTAAAAGAGCCTGATTCTTCCAACACTTTACGAGTATCCCAGCGTTCCACCAGTTTATCCTTAAATTGTTCTTTCAGGATGAGAGCGTAGAATATCTCTTCAGACAGCTCACAAAGGGTAACGGGAGATTGAGCCACAACCGACGCATTTCTTAGCTTCTGACCCGTTGTGATCGCCATCTCCCCAAATAAATCCCCGGCTTCTTTCCTTGCAATGATAGTCGGTTTGCTCCCATCATGAACAACAATGGTACAATAGCCTGTTAAAATAATGTATATCTTATTCTTGGACTCGGCTCCCTGCTTTATGATCACATCGTCCGTATTATACCGGGTAATGCTCATATTCCCCATCAATATGGAGATCCAGGCTAATTCCATCCCGTAAAAATGATGGACTATAAACTCAATGGCACGGGTTGCGTAGAAATCGCAGTCTCCCTGAACAACCACATATCTTTTCCCAGCCGTCGCCACAGAGAATGTTGCGTTAAACTCCTGGGACAGATCATCCAGGTGGAAAAAGACAACACGATCCGCCCGACTCTTCATGGCATCGCGAGGGTTTCCATGGATCAAGCCTTCTCCGCCATCGGCTAGAAGCAATTCTACATCTTCCTCATAAAGGCTTTTTATTTTATTAGCCCTGCTTTGAGTGAGCACACCCATTGTGAGCATACTTTCAACATCCTTAAGGCTTTGATTGTCGCTGGTAATGAGTACTGAGTAGGTCTGGTGATTGTGGTGG
>CAJXGR010000340.1 GCA_913053665.1 uncultured Spirochaetia bacterium | reverse complement strand
GTGAACCCACGTGTTCACCCTTCCACAGGGGCAGACACGTGGGTCTGCCCCTACAGGTTATAACAGCTAAATTGGGCCAAAATCATTAATTCAACAGTTTCCACCGGGTCGCCCCTACAGGTAGTTGGATAATCTGTCAGCTATTGGTTTGTCACTAACTTTTAATCCTTTCTAAATATTGTTGGTTTAATATAATTAAAGCGATGATTAACATTAAAAAGACTCTCAGAATGACCAATTATCAAATAGCCTTTGGGTTTGAGTTGATTGTAAAATCCTGTGATGATTTCCTCTTGAATCTTGGGATTAAAGTAAATCAATACGTTTCTGCAAAAGATAATATCAAAAAGGCCGAGTTTTGAAGGGCTGTTTAAGAGATTAAACCGTTCAAACTGTATCATATTCTGTACGTCGCGTTTCACTCTCAAATGATCCTGCCATTTCCCAACACCCATCTGAAAGTACTTTGCTCTTAAGTTGTAGAGAATATTACTGCATTCATTCTTGGAATAGATGGCTGTTCGAGCCTTCTGCAATACCTTTGTGGATATATCCGTCGCCAGAATGCGGGGGTTTACGGGACTCAGAGACGGATGATACTCTTTCAGAGTCATGGCGATGCTGTAAGCCTCTTCACCCGATGCGCACCCTGCACTCCAAAGAGATAGAGAAAAGTCTCCCTTTTTCTTTTTGTAGGAGATGATTTCAGGCAATAGGGTTTCATTTAAATAAGTAAAATGCTTTTCCTCACGAAAGAAGTAGGTTTTATTGGTGGAAATAGCATCCAGTAGATAGTTTAACTCATTGCCACTTTTATCGTTAACAACTAAATTATAATAATCACTATAGGAGGCTATGTGGCGGAATCGGAAGGTAGGCGCCAGTCTGGCCATCATCATTTCTTTCTTGCCTTCCTGAAGGTTGATCCCGCTTTCTTTGTGAATCAAGTCACATAATCTTTTGTATTCGACATCTGCTAATTCCATAATATTATTCCCTTTAAACAAGTCATGATATGTTTCTCCACAGTCCAAGGCCAGGCCCATGTATTCACTCTTCCACCGTCTATCCGTACGGGTAGACGGCATTCACCTTCTGCCTATATAACCCTTTTCGTTTCATTCATTAAAATCCCTGTCAAATAGAGTAAATTGCCACTAAAACTAAATAGGTTTATTTTGGGGGTTCAAATGATTGAAAAAACTAATGATATATATATTCTGGATAATGCTTCTGATCAGTCTCTAAAGGGACTAGCCACATGGAAGCTGTCTATCATCCTGGTTATTATTGGACTGGCTCTTGTGTTTATAACAGGATTTCTTCCTGTCGAAGTGATCCATGATCTGGCCCATGATACACGCCATGCAATGGGTTTTCCCTGCCACTAGGACATAGATTGTGTGGATAAAAATTATACTGACGGTTGGGATCGCTGGAATCGTAATGGGAATCTTCTTATCCCTTTTTCAGATGGTCAAAGTGATCCCTCTCATCCATGAGGCAGAGTCCTACGAAGAGAAAGTCGATCATCACCATGAAGATGAAAGTAATCCATTGCTACAAAGTGATTTGGGACGGAAGGTATATACTTTTGCGGCCAATATCCTGACAGCAACAGGTTTTGCCTTCTTGATGACCGGAGTGTTCTTCCTGGCTAAGAAAATGAACTGGATACGAGGACTGGGAGTGGGATTACTGGCTTACCTATCCTTTGTATTAGCTCCCTCACTGCTTATCCCACCTAATCTTCCAGGTATTGACTCTGGAGACGTGCTTATACGACAGTCCTGGTGGTTTTTCACTGTACTATCCACTGCTACAGGACTTGGTCTGCTGGTTTTCTTTTACCGTAAACCTTTGTACATTGCCATTGCTGTTACATTACTCATTATGCCTCATCTAGTCGGAGGATCGCAGATTCAAATCCTTGCAAATCATGTGCCGGAGAGAATTATTAGTGACTTCCTGGCGGCATCCCTTGTGACAAACCTGATCTTCTGGTTATGTGAGGGAGCATTGACAGGCTATCTCTATGAAAAGTTTATATTAAGAGAAAAATCATGAAGCGATGGGTTCACTATAAAGAGGATACAGCCGTTGTGCTTGCCGCTTTCGGCTCTATACCTGAAAAAGAAAAATATGAGGACTTAAAAGACTATATCCAGAGGGAGATTCCCGATATACCTGTCTATTTATCCTTTGCGTCCAAGTCTGTTATCAAGGTTCTTAAAAAAGAAGATGTTATCTATAAAAACTTGGCTCAAATGCTGTCAGACCTTGATATGGAAGGATACAGAAGGATAGTGGTCTCCTCGATTAATATATTCCCGACGGATGAGCATGAGTACCTCAAAAAGACTGTGGAAGGCTTCAATCAGTTCTCCCTGTCACGGATCATCCACACCGGGGCCTTGTTTACCAAAGTGACCGACGCAAACAAGATACTTAAAGAAATAGACGATCAGGTCAAAAGCAAATATGGTAAAAACAATTATCTATACATCGTTCACGGGGCTCCTTATCTTGATCAACCTGGCTCACACTCCATATCCTATGTTAAGGATTTTCTTAAGGGCATTAATCCATTGAGTTTATTTTGCTCTCTGGAACATGATTACCAATTTAAGATGATCGGAGAATCACTACTGGAAGCTATGGAGCAATCCTGCAAAGATCATAAGCTCCCTAGGGAAGTGAAAGTCATCCCACTACTCCTTTCGAGCGGCAACCATTTTGATTTGGACGTAAAAAAAATTAAAGACTACCTAGGCGAAACTTTTAAGGTAGATATCGTAGAATCCCTTTGCGAAAGTAATAAGTTTAACCTTCTGGAGCTGGATGTGGTGCGATCAACCATCAAACGCCAGATTAAAGAAATCATCAAAAAGATGCAATAAATATTCTGATGTCTAATATTTAAGAGGAAAGATGAAAAAGTTATATATGGTGTCCTTGGGTCCCGGTGCCCCAGAGCTGATTACCATTCAAGCGGCACTTGCATTGCTTGATTCAGAAATCATTTATGTGCCGAGCAGTAGTTCGGATGGTAGCTTCACACAATCAAGAGCTTATACTATCCTCCAGGGTTTTAATCGTTTAGCCCAAAAAACCATGACAAAGTCCTTTGAAAGTAATCTTACTGAGTTCAAAGCCGTCTACAGTCCAAGGAAGTATAAAAAAGAAGACTGGATACGTCAGACTCAGCAGATTTTAGAGGGTCTTAAGGAAAAAGATACCGTTGCATTCGTCACTCTGGGGGATGCCGCCATTTACAGCACAGTCTATTTCCTGTTGGATATACTTAAGGAAAAGGGAATGGAGGATCTTGTTCAGGTTCTTCCCGGTATCACATCCTTTTCCCAGGCGTCCGCTCGAATACAAAAACCCCTATGCCTTGGTGATTCAAGGTTAGAAATCATTCCTCTTCACCCATCCCAGGATGAAAAACACTCAAAGGTCTATATGCGTCCTAAAGTGGGGGAGTCACTCAGTGATTTGGAGGAAGAAGGTGAGATCGTTTCCTTTGAGAACCTCAACTTTGAGAATGAAAATTTCTACAACGGCTGTCCTGAAAAAGTAAAAGGCTATATGACCCTTGTCATTGACTTTGCTAAATTGAGTGTGAACGCCCACAATAGGGATAATCGCCTTCTCACAGCAAAAAGAACTTAAGCTTTTACTCAAACTTGAGCCTATAAGACCTAATCCCACGGAATTACCGTGGTTAGAACAAAAAATAACGTTATGCTATCTATTGTGAGGATAATTCATGAATAATGGTAAGATTTTATTGGTTGGTTTTGGCCCTGGTGCTGAGTCACACATGAGTGTACGTGCCATGGAGGCTATTGAAGAAG
>CAJXGR010000339.1 GCA_913053665.1 uncultured Spirochaetia bacterium | reverse complement strand
TTACTGATTTGACCTTTGAGATATTATAACCTCTTTTTAAAAATGTTGCTAACGTAACTTTAGCTAATACTTGATTTGTTACATCTTTAAATTGTTTATTATTATATGAATAGAATTTTAATCTTCCATTTTGCCTGATGCCATCAAACTCTATAATATTGACGCCAATAACAGGCTTTCGTGAGACCGTTTGAAACAAAACTATTTCATGGCCAGCAGTTGATTTGCTTTTCCATTTATTATTTTTATAATAAATCTTATATTTAATATTGTCAACATATTTACCAGGTAGTAATTTGTAATAATCAAGAATATTTAAACTTTTGGCTTCTAAGTAGCTGGGGATCAAACATGTTAATATCACTGATACTACTAAAATGACTTGTATTTTTGTTTTCATGGGATTCGCCTATTTTATTTATTAATGACTAATTTCACAATTAGGTAATGCTTTCTTTAGCGCCCTGATGGCCTTTTTACTTACTTGAGTTTGTTCAAGATCGAGGTGTTTCAGGTTTTTAAGTCCCTTTAGAGCAGTTACATCGCTGACTTCGGTAGCACCAAGATAAAGTTCTTTTAAGTTTTTAAGTCCTTTTAAAGCAGTTATATTGGTTACTTGGGTACTCTCAAGATAGAGTTCCTTTAGGTTTTTAAGTCCTTTCAGAGCAGTTATATCACTGACTTGAGTACCAAAAAGATTGAGGATCCTCAGGTTTTTAAGTCCCTTTAGAACAGTTATATCACTGACTTCAGTACGCATAAGATAGAGTACTTGTAGTTTTTTAAGTTCTTTTAGAGGACTTATATCACTCACACTACTATCCTGAAGATCAAGTTTTGTTAAGCTTTTAAGCTTTGTAAGAGAATAATTTATACCCTGCTTTTTCAGCCAGGTTTGTGTCCCTCTCAGGCTGGCAAAAGAGAAACTTGTTATTAATATTAAACTTGAAATGATCATAAGCTTTTTCATGAATAGATCTCCTTTAAATATTTAGATAAATATAGACTCAATATGGATCCCAAGTGCTTAACGATATTCAAGCATAACTTGAAACACATAAAGAGCCTTTTTCACTCGGTCTTGCCGGAGTATTTTTCTTACAATCAGTTTATGTATTTTCCGTTACATTTGTGCTTGGAACAGGAAAAGGTCCCAGATACCTTACATCCATACTTCTTTCTAGCCTTTTTTCGCTTGGCGAAACTGTCTTTTCCAGAGTAGCAGACATATCCACCTCCTCTACACCCGTAGCACGGACTGTTAGACGCTACTTCATATTTTTCAGCAGCATAACTTTGATCCACTGTCGCATAAGAGGATAAAAATAACATTGTTATCCCGATTGCTATTAGAAAAAGGAAAGAAACTAGTTTTTTCATGATTTTCTCCTATAAATAATAAATTAAAGAGACAGTGTAAAACCAATATGAACAAACCCTTTAGAGTCTTTTTTAACTTTCAAAAGCCCCCTTTCGCCTTCAAGTTCTACTGTTCCACTGTTATTTACTTTAAAAGCCTTGTTTCTGAAGGACTTATCACCGGCTCTGCAAAGTCGACCAATTAAAAAACCCTCTTCCAGACTAATATTTTTGATGATCAATGTATAAGAAGTGACTTCAATGGCCCTGGGGTCATACATAAACTCTGTTTGAAGTTTCGCATTATATTTATATTTTTGCAAGAACTTTGCGTGATATGGATAAATATTATCTTTTGGATTTTTACTATCCATTTTTCCTTCAATAACTTTTTTCTGTTCTTGACCAATTTTAGTTAATTTACTGTCTGCATAGTGTTTTAAGCTTTTGGAATTCTTTGGGGGAGCGGGGAGTTTGCTTAAATACCCATCAAAGAGATAGCCTATCCTTTTACCATACTTCACTTTCACCCAATGGCCCTTGATCCCTTCGGACTGATAGGCTTTATTCGTCTTCTTGATCACTTTAACACGTGCTCCAAGTGGAATAGTTGCTATCTTCCTGGCCTTAACTGAGGGCTGAGACCTCATATTCAGACTGCTGGCCAAAACATACATTCTGTCACTATTTTTATAAGCAACTGTATAACCCTCACTCAAAGCAAGTATCAGGATACTCCCAACAAATAGACTCAACGTGAGCCATTTAAACGTTTTCATAATTTCCTCCTGTTAAATATTTAGCTAAAAATAAACCCATCGCTTATATAATGAACTGTTTTTGTTATCACAAAAGCTTGTAATGACGGCAGTCCATATTTATCCATCATCTTGATAATCCTACTGATATATAATACTACAATCAGGCAGGGCTTTTTTTAACGCCTCAATATCTTTCTTGCTTACTTGAGTACCACGGAGATTGAGATTGAGATTGTTTAGTTTTGTGAGTCCTTTTAGAGGGCTTATATCACTTACTTGAGTAGAAAAAAGACTGAGCCATATCAGGTTTTCAAGTCTTTTTAGAACGCTTAAATCTCTTACTCGAGTCCCACTTAGTTCGAGGACTTTCAGGTTTTCAAGTCCTTTTAGAGCACTTAGATCCCTTACCTGAGTACCCCTTAGTTCGAGGGTTTTCAGGTTTTTAAGTCCTTTTAGGGCACTTAAATCACTTAGTTTTTTATTACCATTAAGATTAAGGGTTTCTAATTTTTTAAGTTCTTTTAGACCACTTATATCAGTGATTTTAGCAAATTCAAGATAAAGGACTTTCAGGTTTTTGATCTCTTGAATGGTGTAATTTTTGCCAAGCTTTTTCAGCCATATTTGTGTGTCTTTCAGGCTGGCAAAAGAGATATTTGTGACCGAGAAACTTATTGTTAATATCAAACTTAAAATGATCCTATGTCGTTTCATGAATATATCTCCTGATAAATTTCTTAAGCCTATGGGACCCCTTCTGAGAGATTTACCCCCCAGGTTTTTTAATACCCAAGGTATTAATCAGTATAGTATTTCCTTTCTACCAAAGTCTTACAAGATGATATTTTCTAAACCCCATAAACATATTAGTATAAAAGAATGTGACATTTAATAATATAGTAATGGATCCCAAAAAAGCCTGTCACTAATAGTGACCAAAAGTACTTTTTATTATAAAATGCTATCATTCATTTTTAGAATGACCAAATAAATAGTGTAACAAATCGGGTAGCTGAAGTTTTTCTAATGCCCGCCATACGTGGGTGTGGGCCGTACCGGGATTTACCTTTAATATTTCAGCGATTTCTTTTTCAGATTTACCGGATATTCTAAGTTTAAGAGCAGAGAGTTGACTTTCTGTTAATAATGATAAACGATTTTTTGCCTTTTCTAATTCACTGATTAAGTCTAAATGTTCAAACTTTAAATAATCATCCATTTGTAAAGAGATCAATCGTTCCGTTTTAGAAGCAACAGCGGTCGTAATGATCTTGTTCAGAAAAGCTTCAGCTCGAGGGCCCTTTTCAATATAGTCTGCCCCTAAATCTCTGGCTGCAGCAAAGTTTTTAGCATCAGGATAGGACGTCATAACAACAATATGGATGTCAGGGTGCTTTTCCTTCACCCTTTTCGCACACTCAATCCCTGAGAGATCATTCAGAATAACGTCAATTAAGCAAACATCCGGCTGGAAAGGAGACTTAAGTGAGTCAATGAAGGAATATCCAGTGCTATACTCACTATGAATGCGAATACGATTATCCTGCTCCAGAATTATCTTTAGACTATTACTGTAGGATTTGTTGTCATCAATGATGCACACACTGATATAAGGCTTTGCAGAAGGGGTTTTTTGGCCCATAATATACCATCCCTGTTTGAGATCAGGTTTTTTGCTATACTGAAACGTTTATAAAATGTCCGTTTTTGGTCGTTTCGACAAGCGTTCGACTGAGCTCACGCCGAAGGCTCAACG
>CAJXGR010000338.1 GCA_913053665.1 uncultured Spirochaetia bacterium | reverse complement strand
GGGAACAAGAAAAGAAAGAAAGAAAAGTATATTAAAAACAATCAATTAGCATATCAAACTCACGTTATTTATTACTTCATTCGGTATAGACTCATCTTGCTAGTAACTTGAGTTTAAGAATAGGAAATATACTCAAAACAATCTTTATTGCTATTAAGGCCCAGAAGTGGAAGGAGATAATATGAATGCAGTCAGAACCTGCCTATTTTGACCATGCGTATCATGTTGACACAATACTTGGCCTGTGAAATAGTGTCAATATATACCATCGTTATTCTTTTTTATGGGTTTCCCCCCTTTCTTTCTCACCGTAATATATTTTAACTTCCCTTTTACCAAATAAATAAAGCACCAGCTTTTAGTATTCCGTCAACTTGGCACACTATTTGATGTATTATAAGTGAAAAGATCAAAAACGTGGAGGTTCACATGTTAGTCAATAGTTTATTTCGAGAAATGGATCAAATGAGAAAAAACTTTCACTCCCTGATGAGTGGTGAGGATAGATGCTCTCATCAAGAAGACTATCCTCTCACCAACGTTGTGGAAAAGGAAGATGGGCTTATCATCCACTCTCTTCTCCCAGGAGTCAATCCAAAGGATGTTGAGATCACCTATGAAGACGGGATACTCACTCTAAAAGGGGAACGAAAAGAGGATCTTGATAAGGATGCCACTCACTATTTACGCCAAGAGCGTGCTTACGGCCCCTTTGAAAAACGCCTGAAGGTACGAGTCCCTGTGGAAACAGATAGTATTAAAGCTCATTATCAGGATGGTGTCTTAAAAGTCACCCTAAAGAAAACTGAAAAAGCAAAACCTATCCAAATTAAGATCAACTAATTCATTGAAGGAGGCAAATAATGGATGTTCAAGACGTTCAAACAGAAAGTCAAAAATATATCGTCCCAGACGTGGACACTTACGAGAATGACAATGAGTATATCTTGAAAGTGGATATGCCTGGAGTGGGAAAAGATGGGCTGGAAATCATCGTGGAGGAGAACACCCTTGAAATAAAGGGTCAGGTGGAACAGTCTGAAGACGACGTGGTCTATCGCGAGTTCAACCCCTATAATTACAAAAGAAGCTTTAAAATAGGCCGCAACATCGATCAGGAGAAAGTTCATGGCAGTGTGGAACAGGGTATATTGACCCTCACACTGCCTAAAACAGAAGCTGTAAAACCCCGTAGGATTGAGATAGAATAAAATCCAGGGCAAAGATTCAGGGTGAATGGACGATTCCATCCACCCTTTCTTTTTGGCTCATTAATTTGATTAGTATAAAGACACTTACGTTCTTCTATTCTACAGTCAAATTTCATATAGTCCTTTTTCGTAGAATTTATTATATTAAACTTCTATAATAGAATGATTCGTATTTTCTGCGTTAGTCTATCAATCAACGAAATCATAATAAGATCATTATTATCTACCTGAGGAGGAAGATTTTATGCCGGCTAAAAATCTCAAGTTCAAGGCCCAAACACAAAAAATCCTGCACCTGGTCACCCATTCCCTCTACTCAAACAGTGACATCTTTCTGAGAGAGCTTATATCCAATGCATCCGACGCCATCGATAAAGTACGCTTTGAATCTCTCACTCAACCAGACATTCTGGAAGGGAATTCTGAGTGGAAGATTAAAATCGTTGCTGACAAAGAGAATAACACACTCACCCTGTCGGATAATGGTATCGGTATGAATGAAGAGGAGGTCATCGAAAACCTGGGAACCATTGCCAAGTCAGGGACGGAGACTTTTTTAGAGATGGCGAAGCAAAATGGTGATAAAAGTAATCCTGAACTCATTGGTCAGTTTGGAGTTGGATTTTACTCAGCCTTCATGGTAACAGATAAAATCACGGTCCGAACACGAAAAGCGGGAGACAAGGACGCTGGGGTCTTGTGGGAGTGTACGGGAGAAGAGGACTTTTCCATCGAAACAATCACTAAAGAGAGTCGTGGAACAGACATCATTCTCCATATGAATGAGGATTCCAAGGACTATCTGGAGGAGTGGAAGATCCGGGAGATTGTAAAGAAATACTCTGATTACATTGAATTCCCTGTCACCATGGACATTGAACGAAGTGAAACCCCTATGGACAAGGATGGCAAACCTGTTGAAGGGGCAGAGCCTGTTAAAACCATAGAGGAAGAGACTTTAAATAGTAAGAAGGCCATCTGGTTGAGAGATAAAACGGGTGTGACCGATCAGGAATACGAAGAGTTCTATAAACACATCTCACACGACTTCTCAAAACCCCTTACCCATGTCCATTATAGTGTAGAAGGAACCACTGAGTTCACGGCCTTGATTTATATCCCTTCAGTCCAGCCTTTCAACTTATTTATGAAAGAAGCCCCTAAAAATAACATCCACCTATATGTTAAACGTGTCTTCATCCTGAAGGAGTCTGAAGCTATTCTCCCTGAATATCTTAGATTTATAAGCGGCGTGGTGGATTCCAGCGATCTGCCTCTTAATGTGTCCAGAGAGCACCTCCAGGAGCATCGTGTCCTTAAGACCATTCGTAAGAACCTCATCAGCAAAGTGTTGAGCACCTTAAAAGATCTTAAGGAAAAAGAATATACCAAGTATAAGGAGTTCTACAGCCAGTTTGGGACTATCCTGAAGGAGGGGGTCTACTCGGACTATGACCGTAAGGCGAGCCTCCTTGAGTTATTGCTCTTTCAGACAACAAAGACGACAGATGGTGAATCTAAAACCCTGGATCAATACATCAGTGACATGGCAGAAGACCAGAAAGAGATTTATTACATACCGGGTGAGAGTGTCAAGGATGTTGAAAGAGCGTCTCACCTTGAGATATTCAAAGAGAAGAACTATGAAGTTCTCTACTTTGTAGAACCTATCGATGAAATCATGATACAGAACGTGATAGACTATAAGGAAAAGAAGTTCAAGTCTATCCTCAAAGGAGATATTGAACTGGGTGAGAAGGATGAGTCTAAAACTAAAGAGGTGAATGAGAAGTTCAAAACCTTTAATGACTTTATCAAAGGCTCTTTAGAAGAGCACATCAAAGAAGTACGCATCTCAGACAGGCTCACTAAGAGTGCCTGCTGTCTTATCGGTGACGAGCACGACATGAGCGCCCATCTCCAGAAGATTATGAAGGCCTACAATAAAGATACACCGGAGAGCAAGCGTATTATGGAGATCAATCCTGACCATCAGCTGATCGAAAAGATGAAGGGACTGTTTGAGACCAATAAAGACGAGCCTCGGCTTAAGGATTATGCGGAGCTTTTGTATGATCAGGCTCTCATCGCTGAGGGGAGTAAAATCCCTGATCCAGTCCAGTTCAATGAGCGTTTATCCAATTTGATGCTTCAGGTCTAATAGCATAGACTTATACATAAATAGCTTAATCTTTTGGTTCTGAGAGCTTCTATACCAAACAAATTATGAATTGTCAGTATAATCAGTTGTAGGGGCTGGGTTACCCAGTCCCTACAACTGATATTTCACGGCTAAGTATATATTAAATTAACGTGATTCGATGAGTTTATAAGGTTTACAGAAAAGAATTTACGGATAAGATAAAGAAGATTTTGCGGTTGAATCCAACGGCTCTATTTTCCTGGATTCTTCCTGACCGGCTTAATAGCTTCTCCTTAGTTTGGCCTGTATTCTGCCGATCCTCAAGGTATTTGTCATAGTGGGTTTTAAATCCATTGAATAATAAACTCTTGGAATTGTGACTCACTGTTTCCATGGCAATTCACAGGTCGAGCTGACGTTAAATTATGTTAATAGAAGTAAAACCATTCTATGTGGTAATATATGATGGGAACATATTTATTTATTGAAAACTTAAATCTTTTGGAGTATATTTGAGATATAAAAAAGGAGGAAT
>CAJXGR010000337.1 GCA_913053665.1 uncultured Spirochaetia bacterium | reverse complement strand
GACCGTTCTAAACGCTGAGGTGTTTGTATAATAGGGATCAACAAGGAATCCTTGATACTCACTCTATTCCCGGGAACGCCATGCTACAGAGAGACACCATCCTGGATGACCAGTTCACCCAATCACTTCAGTCCAACGTATTCCCAAGCCCACTGAGCCCCCTTTCCCCTGAAGACGTGGGGTTAAGCAAGAAGGACACCATAGAACTCCTTGAGTCCCAGATGATTAGCCGCCACCTGGACCTGCGTTCCCGCATCCTGAAGAAAACAAACCAATCCTACTATACCATCGGCAGTTCAGGGCATGAAGGAAACGTAGTGTTAGGAAGAGTCTTCCAGCGTAGTGATACGGGATTTCTCCATTATCGTAGCGGGGCTTTAATGGTTGAACGATACCGCCAGATCCCTGAATCCGACGCTATTATGGACATTATGCTATCTTTGGTCGCCTCAAAGGACGATCCTGTCTCGGCTGGCAGGCATAAGGTTTTTGCCAGCCTTGCTCTGAACATCCCGCCGCAAACCAGTACCATCGCCTCCCATCTGCCCAAAGCCGTAGGGCTTGCTCTATCCATCCAAAAAGCGAAAGTATTAAACATTAAAAGCCCATTGCCCTATGATAGCGTGGTTTTCTGCAGTTTTGGGGACGCATCCACTAATCACTCAACAGCTCTGGGGGCATTGAACATGGCTGAGTGGCTCACCCATAATAGAGTCCCTTTACCCATCGTTTTTATCTGTGAGGATAACGGTTGGGGGATTTCTGTTAAAACTCCAGCCGATTGGGTGGAGACCATGTACTCCAATAGATCGGGTATTAAATACATTCAAGGCAACGGATTACATCTTCCTAACGTTTACCTTAAAGCCCAGGAAGCCGTTGACTATGCCCGCAGCCATCGTCGCCCCGTATTCCTCCACCTGAAGATGATTCGCTTGATGGGTCATGCCGGATCGGATATTGAGCAGAACTATCGCTCCCTAAGTGACCTGAAAGCTACTGAGAGTCAGGATCCCCTTTTGCATAGCGCCCGAATTGCCCTTGAATCCAAGTATCTTACGAATGACGAGATCCTCCAGATGTATGAAGACATCCGGCTGAAGGTCGAGATGGCGGCTGATGAGGCGATACAAAGGGATCAGTTATCCGGTGCTCAGGAGGTCATGTCAGCTATTATCTCAACACCTCGGCGATCTGAACCAATGTCTCCGCCTAAAGAAGAGACACGTAAAGAGGTTTTCGCAAGGCAATATCAAGACTTGGAACAACCAAGAACTCTGGCTCAATTGCTGAATACGGCTTTAATCGACTTGATGATTCAATACCCAAACTCAGTGGTCTTTGGTGAGGATGTGGCCAAGAAAGGAGGCGTCTACCATGTTACAGCAGGGCTTTTAGATCGTTTCGGCCTCCATCGTGTCTTCAATACCCTGTTAGACGAACAATCCATACTGGGTACTGCTATCGGACTGGCTCATAACGGATTCCTGCCTATCCCGGAGATTCAATTCCTGGCTTACCTCCACAACGCTGAGGATCAACTTCGGGGGGAGGCGGCGACCCTCTCTTTCTTTTCCAACAGTCAATTCCAGAACCCTATGGTGATACGTATTGCCGGATTAGCCTATCAAAAAGGCTTTGGAGGGCATTTTCATAATGATAACTCCATCACCGTACTAAGGGATATTCCCGGATTGATTGTTGTCTGTCCCTCTAACGGATTGGATGCTGTCAGGCTTCTTAGAACCTCTTTCAAACTGGCCCATGAGGATAAACGGATTATAGTGTTTCTTGAACCCATTGCTCTATACCACGTCAAGGACTTGCATGAGGATAAAGACTCTCTCTGGATGGATATTTACCCTCCCCTTGAGGATTGCATAGCCCTTGGAGAGGTGGGTGTCTATGGAGACAGTCAGGAACATGTTATACTGACTTATGGAAATGGCTATTTCCTCTCCAGGCAGGCAGAAAAAGTCCTCTTGGATGAGTATCAAATCAAAGTGAAGATCATTGACTTAAGATGGCTATGTCCTTTACCTATGGACGCAATTATCAGGGAAATAGATAATTGCAAGCATTTACTCATAGTGGATGAAGGGCGAAAAACGGGCTCCATCAGCGAAGAGATCATCACTCTCTTGATGGAGAATCTGAAAAGTCTACCCAGGATTCGTAGGATCACCGGTCAGGACAGCTGGATACCCCTGGGGACGTCCTGGCAGTATGTCCTACCCTCAAAAGAGGATATTATAAAGGCCGTTTTAGAGTTTAAGTAGAGGCAAATCATGGAGTGCTGCTTCTGTAGGGGCGACCCGCCGGGTCGCCCCTACAGAAGCAGCTAGAATAAGTTGTATGGGAGGCTCACGATGGAAGATTTCCTTTTATTGGATGATCTATTAAGCGATGAGGAGAAAATGATCAGGGAGAGCGTCAGGAAGTTTGTGGATTCTGAGGTGACTCCTCTCATGGGAGACGCCTATGAGAAAGGGGAATTCCCCATGAAACTCATAAAACAGTGTGCTGAACTGGGTCTTTTTGGACTCACTCTCCCCGAAGACTATGGGGGTGCCGATGCAGGACATGTGAGTTATGGCTTGGTGTGTCAGGAGTTAGAACGAGGGGATAGTGCCTTACGTAGTTTCGTCTCTGTCCAGAGTTCCCTATGTATGTATCCTATATATAGATATGGTTCTGAGGACCAAAAGAAAGAGTATCTCCCTAAAATGGCGAGGGGGGAACTGATTGGCTGTTTCGGCTTAACAGAGCCGGATGCCGGATCAGATCCCTCCAGTATGACGACTCATGCTAAGAAAGTAGAGGGTGGATGGATATTAAACGGTGCCAAGATGTGGATCACCAATGCGAGTATCGCTGATTTAGCCATTGTTTGGGCGAAAACCGATGAGGGAATACGGGGATTTATAGTCCCTAAAGAAACGGAAGGCTTTGAACGGCTGGAGATCAAGAGGAAAATGTCCTTAAGAGTCTCTCCAACGGGAGAACTGATCATGAAAGACTGCTTTATACCTGCTGATAACCACCTTCCAGGAACTATCAAGGGCCTTGGTGCCGCCTTAAGTTGCCTATCACAGGCACGATACGGGATAGGGTGGGGAGCTATGGGCGCCGCTATGGCTTGTTATGAAACGGTAGTAAACTATACTAAAGAACGTGTTCAGTTCAACAAACCCATCGCATCTTTTCAACTCATACAAAGTGAGTTGGCAGATATGCTTACAGAAATTGTGAAAGGCCAATTGTTAAACTACCGTATCGGTCGTCTCAGAGAGGAAGGTAAGGAGAATTACGTGATGGTCAGTATGACAAAAATGAACGCCTGTCGGGAAGCTTTAAAGATCGCAAGAAAAGCCAGAGACCTCTTGGGAGCCAATGGGATCATGCTGGAATATCATGTAATCCGGCACATGATGAACCTGGAGTCTGTCATCACCTACGAGGGAACCGACAAGATCCATCGTTTAGTGTTGGGCAAACATATTACGGGGATCAGTGCCTTTGAGTGACTGGCTTACAGAAGGTTATCAATAATTTACTTGATTCCTCCATCTTATATATTTTAGGTGGCGTCCTATTGAACTTTTGTTTTTTAATCTCTTGTAGAACAGCTTGATCGGTGATTTCATGAATGTATAACTGTAATCATACTGTTGATTGTAGCTATTTGGTGCATAACTTATATGGAAATTGAAAGAGTCCTTATCTTTTTATAAACTATCAACATAGATAGCCTGCGATTCTTATAAACTTCTTTGGAAGGGATAATAAAAAAGGATGTCTCTAATATTTTTTTCAGCAAAGGATTCATAAACAAAAGTTTAGCAGGACACCCTCAAATTGTACTTATTTCCATCAAAGGAATGATAGATCATGGCAAT
>CAJXGR010000336.1 GCA_913053665.1 uncultured Spirochaetia bacterium | reverse complement strand
CAAGAACCCTAAAGTGTTAAACTATATAAGTGGCTTACAAAATTATGTCAAAAGTTCAAGAATAGTGGGTAAAACCTTTGCAATAACTGAAGTGATCAAAACAGTCCATAAGGCATTATTCAGTGATGATCAGAAAAAATATAGTATCCCTAAAACACGAGCTGCTGTGGCACAAATCCTCCTCACCTTCCAGAGCAGTCACCGGCCCAATGACCTCTGGCATTATGTGACTCCCGATTATCGAGAGGCAACCATTTGGTTCCAAATGAAAAGTGGGGATAATCAGGATATGATCAAAGTAGAAAAGCTTGTTGGGAAATATATCGCAGAGACCCCACAGCCCGTCAAACTGGAATATAAATGGTTTGGAATGACCCATATCAATGTTGTATGGCAGAATCGTGTGACCGTTGGTGTGGTGAAAGCCTTTGCCAGCTCCTTTTTGATCATCCTGGTGACGTTAATGATACTGTTCAGATCATTCCTCTGGGGGATATTAGCGATGATTCCCTTAACCTTTTCTGTAGCCATTATTTATGGTGTAGCAGGTTTCATGACAGGCAATCTAGATACGCCTTTAGCCATCATATCAGCTATCAGCCTGGGTCTATCTGTGGATTATGCGATCCACTTTATCGTCCGAAGCCGAGAATTACGTGAAAAGTATTCCAGCTGGAGAGAAACCATCCCGGCGGCCTTTGGAGAGCCGGCAAGGGCCATTACACGGAATGTGATTGTTGTCGGAATAGGGTTCCTTCCTTTATTACTCACTCCTTTGGTACCCTATCAGATGGTTGGAATATTGCTGTCCAGCATTCTGGTCCTTGGCGGAGTCGCTACATTAGTCATTTTGCCGGCTGTTATTCATCTGTTTGAGAAACAGCTTTTTAAAGTTAAAACTTCAAAGAAGATAGCATAAACATAAGGAGAATGTGAGCATTCATTCAAGTAATGAAGAAAAGATTCAACGTACACTCAAGTTGCTTCATAATTGAAGCAATGATGAACGTGTAGAAAAACTTGAGGGCGTGTCGACAGCAGAGATATGACATTCCCTTCAGATTGATTCAGGTCCGAAAACAATAATATATTTAAGGTAGGTAAACAACTATGTTACGAAACAATCTATTTAAAATACTTTTTTCTATAGGCTTCATGCTATTGAGTATGACTTCTTATGGGAAAATGTCGGTTCAGGCTATTGTCAAAAAGGCGAACCATGTCGCTTTCTATCAAGGAAAAGATGGACGGGCTGACATCTCTATGACCATTTCAGACAGTCAAGGACGTAAACAAATCAGAAAACTTACCCTGCTACGCAAGAATATGTCGAGGAATGATGGAAATCAAAAGTTCTATGCGTACTTTCATCGTCCTGCTGATGTTAAAAAGACCGTTTTTATGGTCTGGAAGAACTTAAACAAATCGGACGACCGTTGGTTGTACTTACCAGCCCTCGATTTGGTGAGACGAATCTCAGCCAGTGATAAACGAAGCAGTTTCGTAGGATCCAACTTCTTCTATGAAGACATTTCAGGACGAAGACTCAAAGACGACAAGCATGAGCTGATCAAAACAAGTAATAATTACTATGTCGTCAAGAATACACCTAAAAATCCAGGATCCGTTGAGTTTTCCTATTACACCATGTGGGTTCACAAAAAAACTTTTGTGATGGTAAAGATTGAATATTACGATAAAAACGGGAAGAAATACCGTCAGTTTGATAGCCTGAAGGTCCAAACGATTCAAGGCTTTCCAACAGTCACCAAGATGAGAATGAAGGATTTACGCAACAATAGCGAGACCATTTCTGTAGCAAGAAACGTTAAATATAACATAGGATTACCGAATATTTTTACGGAACGCTATCTCAAGAAGCCTCCCATGAAGTATCTAAGATAGAGTAAAGAAGTGAAGAAAAAGTTATTACGAATCGCGGTGATCACCTTCCTGGTCTTTGGAATGATGACATCAGTCCTGTCCCAGGATGAACCAGCCTTGCCTTCAGGGTTAGATGACGACGAACCGAGTCTGCCCAGCGGATTGGGTGATGATGAACCCAGCCTTCCCAGCGGGCTGGACGGGGATTCTGATAAGCAAACTAATGAGAAGCAAGATGAAAAAAAGGAGAGTGAACCTCCCTTTAACCTGAGTTACTTCCTTGAAGGCCGTGGTGGTATTAGAACTCAAAGCGATCCTAACGAGAAAGACTTTTCCCTCGGGGAATTCCGGCTGCAAGTTCATGCTGAGAAACAATGGGACAACTTTGGCTTTGACCTGAGTGCTGATTTTCTGTATGATCCTGTACTTAGCGACTATGATGTGAACCTCGAGACGGGTGATGGCTTCCTTGATCTCAGAACAGCCCATATCTCCTGGACTCCCGTCTCCTTCCTCGATCTGAAAATTGGAAGGCAGGTTCTGACTTGGGGAACAGGGGATCTATTGTTTATCAATGATCTATTCCCCAAGGACTGGAACTCTTTTTTTATAGGACGGAATATAGAGTATCTCAAAGCTCCTTCTGACGCGATTAAAGCCTCCTTCTATATGGGTTTTATCAATCTAGACCTTGTGTACACCCCTCGCTTCGATGCGGATCGTTATATAGATGGGAGGAGGATCTCCTATTGGAATAGCAACCTTGGTCGACGGGCCGGACGCGACGCTGTTGTGAATGTCGATAAGCCTGACAACTGGTTTGATGACGATGAAATCGCCCTTCGCTTATTCAAAGACGTAAATGGCATCGAATTAGCTCTTTATGGGTATTTGGGATACTGGAAGAGTCCGGGGGGGCAAAACCTCTTGGGTCAAGCCATCTTCCCAAAACTGAATGTCTATGGTGCAAGTGTTAGAACCCCTGTAGGAAAGGGTATTGCCAATATAGAACTTGGCTTTTACCACTCACGAGATGATTCAAAGGGTGATGATCCTCTCATTAATAATAGTGAAGCCCGTTTTCTCGTTGGCTATGAGTTTGAACTGATCAAAGAACTCAATGTTGGGTTACAGTATTACGTTGAGTGGATGGTGGATTATAATAATTATCTCAGTACACTTCCTGCGGGAATCAATAGCAGAGACGAAGTCCGTCATCTCATCACTTTGAGACTCACCCAACAGTTGTTAAGCCAGAAACTGATACTTTCTCTTTTCACCTTTTTCTCACCCTCTGATATGGATAGTTACATCCGTCCCAAAATACAATATAAAATGGATGACCACTGGCTTTTTGAAGGCAGCGGCAATATTTTTATCGGAAAAGACAAACACACTTTCTTCGGCCAATTTGAGAAGAATACCAACGTCTATCTCGCTATCCGTTATTCAGGGATTCTTTTCTAGAGAGAATGAACGTTTCTTATTGATGGGATTGAATATCTATTATGAGATGAAATATCTACCATCAACTCTATTATTCTGCGATGGTAAAACCTTCAGAAACGACTGCCATTTTAAGCTTTACGTCAAAAGTTGAGATTAAAAAAGAAATAACTCTCTGAGGGGACGATAAAAGCTTTATTGCAGAAAGATGGACAGCATCAAACCCTTTTAGGCCATGTTTTCACCTGATCTGAATAAGCTTCTTCCACATACAATTTTACCCGACTGCTGGTGTCAAGGTACAGGATCAAAGCGTCCTTCTACAACAGTCTCTGAAAGAGATTTTCCTTTAATCTGTATTCCTTTCATACCAACAGGCTTCCCCCCAGCCCACTTTGCTTTTCCACAATTGATAAGAGAGTTTATAACCTCTTGTTCTTCAGAGTTTTCATTGATTTCTTTTATTCCTTTCATACCTGTAAAATATCGCCTATTAGCTTGAAAGTCAAATAAAATAATTCGACAAATAGCGAGTCGATTGAATAAACGGGTAGTGCAAAAACTCTTAGTG
>CAJXGR010000335.1 GCA_913053665.1 uncultured Spirochaetia bacterium | reverse complement strand
ATAAAGCCATACTATGGTAAGTTTTTCTTGATTTACGAAGGGTATGTATTATTTTTATATTGACTCTCAAAAACGTTATGAACCCTGGAAATGGAATAAAAAGTATTTGCTGCGTTTTTGTAGTAAACAATTACATAGGTATTCATTCATTCATGTGTTTTAATTTATGATGAACCACACAAAAACGTATGGCTACAGTCCATATGATGTCCAAATGGAATGACGTCTATATTTGGTGAACTTGGACTTATTTAGGTTATATCATTTAATTTAAAGGAGTTTCGTCATGAGTTTTTATAAAGATCTCAAAATCACTTATAAAATACTGGGAATAGTGTTTTTACTTGTCCTGGGCTTCATTGGCATTGGGATTGTTTACAATGTTGGTTTAGACATCCAGGAGAAAGCCATTGATCGGGATCACCATGTCAATCAAATTAAAATAGGCATCCTCTTGGCTAGAAAGCATGAGAAGGGTTTTCTGTTAAGTAATAATGAGGTCTATCTCATTAAATACGAATATGAAATGGGAATACTTAAAAAAAAGAATGATAGACTCTCCAAATTAGCAGGAAAAGAAGAAAAAGCGATCATCACAAGACTCGTGCAGCAATTAAAAAGATATAAAGATGGCTTTAACAGATTGGTCAAGCTAAAAAACGATATAGGTCTCAGTGAAAATTTAGGCCTGCAAGGAAGCCTTCGAAAAGCAGTCCATGAGGTGGAAGACCTCCTTAAAAAGGCTAATGAAATATACTTATCCCATAAAATGCTCATGATGCGACGTCACGAAAAAGATTTTATCATGCGGAAAAGAGGGGAATATATTGATAAAATGGCAAAACGGCACATAGAGTTTGTCGCCCTGTTAAAGACCTCAAACCTGGGTCGTGAAATGAAAGAAAATATCACCCAAAGAATGGCCGTTTATCACAAAGACTTTTTAGCCTTGACAAAGGCCACTTATAGGGTGGATAAGGAGATCGATAATTACCATCTTGCCATAAACGCGATGGATCCTATCTTAGAAGAACTTGTGAGATTTAATAAGCACTATCAGACGCAGGAGCAAGAAAAGGTGTCTCTCATTTTTTACTCAGCTCTTGGAGGAATTACCCTTCTAATAGCAGGACTATTATATCTTCTGACATTTGGGATTATTAGATCACTAAAGGAAGGGGTTAAAGTTGCCAATCTATTGGCTGATGGCGACCTTACAGTAGATATTTTTGTAAATAGCAAGGATGAGACGGGTCAGCTCATGATGGCCATGAAACATATGCTAGGTCAGTTGAATGACAACATGAAGGAAATGGTCGAAGTGTCTAACAATCTGGCGGCCAGTAGTGAGGAAATGAATGCTGTAGCCAATAGTCTTGCTGAAGGGTCTCAAAAGCAAGCGGCTAGTTCGGAAGAGACAACAGCTTCTACGGAAGAGCTTGCTGCATCCATCAAACAGGTCTCTGAGCATGCTATCGCCATTCGAGAGAGTAGTCAAGTTTCTCTTAAGAAAGCTCAGGAGGATCGTGAAAATGCCCAGATTTATCTTGACGAAGCCACTGTTTATAAGGAAACGATGGAAAAATCTGTAGATGAAATGAATGAGATTAGTAAAAGCACAGAAAAGATTGGTGAGGTGGTCAAGGTCATTAATGACATTGCGGATCAAACCAAATTACTCTCTCTAAACGCGGCCATAGAGGCGGCACGGGCTGGGGAACACGGGAGAGGCTTTGCAGTCGTGGCAGAGGCCATATCTTCTCTGGCAAACAATACGGCTGAGTCCACTAAAGAGATTGAAAATCTCATTAAAGACACGACCACACAGATCAACCGGGGAGTCAAGTCTGTAATGGTCGTGAGTGAGTCTTTTGATAAGATGATCCATTCCATTGAAACGATTGTTGAGACCATTAGAGATATTGTTGTGAGCATTGAGAAGAATACAATTACAGTGGGAGACATAGCCCGATCTATGGAAGAGCAACACACCAGTAGTGAACAGATACAAATAGCCACTGAAGAGGTAAACAACATCGCCCAAACGGTGAGTGCCAGTGCCGAAGAAATGGCATCGAGCACAGGAGAACTACAACGCCAGGCAGAACGTATTAATCGGATTGTAATGGCTTATAAACTCAGCGATAACGGGCATAAGAAACTTGAGAGTAAGATGTTTTATAATGAAGAAGTAGTAGTTAAAGGAACTCCTGTCAGTGATTAAAACATAGACTAGCTAAAAAGATATTCTTTGATAGGGAACAGTTGATTAAATTGTATTGACAGATACCGGGCTTTTTGCTAATTTATCAATAGCTTATGGTCTTATATGGAGATGTTATAAATGAAATTGCAAGCGAAATTGATTATTCTGTTTTTTGTAATATCCCTCGGTTCTGCAGGGATTCTAAGCCTCATCACCTATTTGAATGCAAAAGAGGCACTCACTATACAAACTGAGCGTCACCTCCAATCTGTAGCGTCCCTCCAAAAGCATCGTGTGGAAAGTATTATAAAGCAGAATATTGAGCGAGTTGCTCTGTTTACCAGCCGTTTGCAACTTCGGACCAGATTGGATAAAATAAACAAGAAAGAAGGAGACCTTGAAAAGCATCTTGCTAAAATAAATAAGATTATGAAGGGCGCTTTACGCTCTCTACCAAGTTTTAAGGAAATAACAATTGTTTCATTTAATGGTTCAGTTGTTGCTTCAACAGTCAAATTAGAAGTTAGGAAAAATTATTCGGATATATCCTATTTCAAAAAAGGACTCAAGGGTATCAGTGTCGACTCCTACGCTCTAGATCAAAAGGGTAATTTAATTACTTACTTGGCAGGCCCTCTCCTGTTGGATAAAAGACTTCTTGGGGTTGCAATCATAAAGTCCAGTGCGGATAATTTAATTGCTTTAGTGCAAGATTATTCAGGGCTGGGTGAAACAGGCGAAACCCTTTTAGCTAAACGGGATGGCGAGGGGAAGGCACTCTATCTGACACCCTTACGATTTGACAATCAAGCGGCCCTTAAAAGAACAACAGTGAACAGCAAATCCCCCATAAACCATGCTCTATCCAAAAAGACAGGTCAATATTCCAGGCTTGTTAGTTATGATAATGAGCCAATACTCTCTTCCACCCAATATATCAAAGGTGCAGACTGGGGGCTGGCAGTCATAATCCATCAAAAAGAGGCCTATGCAGTCATTAATCAGAATATTTATTCCAATCTATTATGGGGTACGATCATAATGGTCCTTGTCATGGTTTTGATATTCTTCTTTGCCAGATATTTTGTCAAACCCATTAAACAAGCTGTAATCTTTGCTCATCAGATTGCTGATGGGGATTTAACGGGAGATATTCAAGCAAAAAGTCAAGATGAAACGGGTCAGCTGATGAGAGCTATGAAAATAATGCTCTGTAAGTTAAATGAAAATATGAAAGATATGATGGATGTATCCAATAACCTGGCAGCCAGCAGTGAAGAAATTAATTCTGTAGCTAATAATCTGGCTGAAGGGTCTCAAAAGCAAGCGGCGAGTGCTGAAGAAACAACTGCTTCTACGGAAGAACTGTCTGCATCCATTAAACAGGTCTCTGAGCATACGATTGCTATAAAAGAAAACAGTCAAGCCTCTCTCAAGAAGGCCCAGGAAGGTCGTGAAAACGCTCAACAGTATCTCAATGAAGCCAATACCTATAAGAAAAGCATGGATCTGTCTGTAGTAGAAATAAACGGCATTAGTAATAGTACAGAAAAGATCGGTGAAGTGGTTAAGGTGATTAATGACATAGCCGATCAAACCAAATTACTCTCTCTAAACGCGGCCATAGAAGCGGCACGGGCTGGAGAACATGGGAGAGGCTTTGCCGTAGTGGCGGAGGCCATATCCTCTCTGGCATCCAGTACGGCTGAATCC
>CAJXGR010000334.1 GCA_913053665.1 uncultured Spirochaetia bacterium | reverse complement strand
GCTTATGAATTGTCTCATTAAAGGATTCGACCGTTTGGAGAGGTAGTCCGTAAATAAAATCAAGGTTCACACTGGTAAAGCCAATAGAACGGGCATAGTCAATGAGGTCAGTAGTGAGTTCCAGGCTTTGCACTCTATGGACAGCCTCTTGGACAGAGGTATTAAAGTCCTGGACACCCATGCTTATGCGATTGAATCCTAGATCCCTAAGCACTTTAATCTGGCTTTTAGAAGTGACACAAGGATCTATCTCGATGGCCACTTCGGCATCCTCTTCAATAGAGAAATAGCGTGTGATGCTATTGTATAAACGCTTTATCTCAGCTTCATTCAGGTATGTAGGAGTTCCTCCCCCCCAATGGAGTTGACTCACTTTACAGGGACCAGTCATGTTCTGGCTGAATATAGCAAGCTCTTTCTCAAGGTAGTCCAGGTATTTATCAACATAAATCCTGTTCTTATCAATGATAACATGGCATCCGCAGTATAGACATCTTTCTTCGCAGAAAGGTACATGAAAGTAAAGGGATAGAGAATCTGTATCTCTCTTCTTGTCAAGGATAGCTAACTGCTTGACGTAATCCTTATGAGAGAAGTCATTCTGCCATTCGGGAGCCGTTGGATAGCTTGTATACCTGGGCCCAGGCTTATTGTATCGTTTTAGAAGCTCTATATCATTATCTGAAAGGGTAGTTTCAGTCATAAACACCTAATTCCTTTACTGAGTCCACCAAAAAACGGATATTATCAAAGGGAATATCCGGTAAGATACCGTGACCCAGATTAAATATATAGCCATCATAGGGTTTCATGGAGTCCAACAGCTTTTTTACACAATTACGTATACTATCACGGTTTGAATAGAGGATATAAGGGTCCAGGTTGCCCTGTACAGCCGCTTGTGAACCAATCTCTCGCTTGATGACAGGTAGATTAGCGTTCCAGTCAATGCTGATCACATCAGCTTTTGTCTCAAGGAGGTCTTGATAAAAGATTCCACTCCCCTTTGCAAAGACAATTATGGGAATGTTCTCGCGATTCAATCCAGAAACCACTTTCTGGAGATACCTTAAAGAAAACTGCTTGAAGTCATCATAGGATAGAAGGCCGGCCCAAGTGTCAAAGATTTGTATGGCCTCAGCCCCAGCGCTTATTTGGGCATTCAGATATTTAATAGTAGTCTCAGCAACCTTATCAAGGAGTTCATGAGCCAAGTCCATTTCCTGATGGATAAACTGTTTAGTCGTCTTGAGGTCAGGACTACCCTTCCCCTCTACCATATAGCTCATTAAGGTAAAAGGAGCTCCTGCAAAGCCAATGAGAGGAACCTTCCCCCCTAATTCCTTTTTGACTAAACGAATGGTCTCCATAACAAAGGGTACTTTCTCTTCAGGTTCAGGAATAGAGAGAGAGGCCACATCACGTTGCTGTCTGACAGGGTTCATAAGTTGAGGACCCTTTTCAGTGAACTGAAGGGACATTCCCATGGCCTCTACAGGGATGAGTATATCAGAGAATAAAATGGCGGCATCTACGTCCAGAAGATCAATGGGCAGGAGTGTTACTTTTGCGGCCTGATCGGGTGTTTTACATAGATCCAGGAAGGAGTACTTCGATCTAAGGAGTTGATATTCCTTCATATAACGTCCAGCTTGCCGCATGAGCCATACTGGGACACGATCTGCCTTTTGACCAAAAGCCGCCTGAATAAATCGATGATTTGTTGGTAATTGCATAACTCTCACTGCATTGTGATCGATCAACTGGTCGATTATGATCACAACTATTTACTTTTAGACTTTGTTGGAATCGCCATATTTACGATGACCTACCAATAATAATATGAGATTATGGACAAGTCAAACAATTTAAATGATGGATGGGATTTATTCAAGCTAATTATCTTCTTTGATAGGACTTGTCCAATTGAGATTCAATAAAAGACTAAGAAGAAAGCATGAAATGAATGATCCTGTAACAAGATTTGTAAATTATTTTTTAAAGAAGAACTAATAAATATGTTATATTAGTGTTTATATCATTATATTCTTATCGATTTAACATATAATTTAAATAGTCACCTGAGAAGATAAAATCAGAACATCAGGTATTCCTATGAATGTGAGATATCCTTATGGATAGCAAAAAAATGTCAGAGGAAGAGGCAGAAGCCATAGTAGAACAGGTCTATGGAGAAGGATCCATCCTGGCGGCCTATGAGCGGAAGATCCATCAGCTTAGAAACCTCATTGAAGTGGCTAAATTCATCAATGCCACCCTGGAAAAGGAAACTCTTCTAGAGAGTATTTTATATTCCTGTCAGGGTCAAATGGGTATTACATGCGCCTCAATATTTATTAATGACATCATCAATGACTCCCTCTTTGTATTAGAGACTTCCATTGGCTTAATTCCTGAACCAAAGATGAACATAAATGAAGATTCTCCGGTTATTGACCTGCTAAAAAAAAGCGATGCCTCCTACATTACGATTCGCAAACAATTGAAAGCGAAGGCCTTTAAAGGTTTTCTGACTATGAATAAAACGTTAAAGGGAGAACTCATCTTTCCTCTCAAAATGAAAAACAAGTTAAATGGCTTCTTGATTCTGGGTTCAAAGCTTGATGGGAGTCAGTTTACCTCAAAAGATATTTGGTATTTGAGTACATTTACTGAAATGGCCAGTATCTCTGTAGAAAATATGATTCTCTTTGAAGTGGTGACTCTGGACCGAATGACCAAACTCTATAACCATTATTACTTCCAGAATCGTCTTATTGAAGAAGTTAATCGGGCTGTTCGCTATCTTCATAATCTATCTGTTGTCTTGATTGATCTGGATTGGTTCAAGCAAGTGAATGACACTTATGGCCATCAAGAGGGGGATCATGTTCTAAAGTTTTTTGCGGCCCTTTTAAGGAAAAACGTGAGAAATACTGATATTTTAGCAAGATACGGGGGGGAAGAGTTTGCTATCATCCTTCCCGAATCTGATTTAATGAAAGGAAAAGAGGTGTCTGAAAAGATTCGTGAGGCGATGGCGAAAGTAAACTTTTCTTCTCAATCCGACAGGAAAATCAAACTCACAGCCAGCTTTGGTGTTTCAAGCCTGGTGAAATCAAAGACTAACGATGAAATTGACCTGCTTTACCTCGCGGATAAAGCTCTCTATTATTCCAAGGAGAACGGACGCAATCGTGTGACCCTCTACAACGAGATGGAATAACTCTTATAATATTCATTGGGAGGCCATTATGAAATCTGTCCTCATCCCTCTAGCTCCTGGATTTGAGGAAATCGAAGCCTTAACGGTGATTGATATCTTACGACGAGGTGAGGTCAATGTGATTGTTGCGGGTATAATGGGAGGGCCTGTGGAAGGTAGAAGTCGCATTCAGGTGATCCCCGATACTACTTTGGAAGAGGTAAATCCCGATGACCTTGATATGATTGTTCTCCCTGGAGGTCAGCCAGGTAGCAATCATCTTAGGGAAGACCTTAAAGTGAGAGCGATTATTAAGGCTCTTGCTGAAAAAGATAAATACACAGCGGCGATCTGTGCCGCCCCTACTGTTTTATCCTCCTTAGGACTGTTGGATGGAAAGAATGTGACCAGTCATCCCAGTGTAGAAAAAGACTTAACCATGACAAACTACACTCAAGACAGGGTGGTTATAGATGGTAAGGTTGTGACCAGCCGATCCCCCGGTACTGCCATGGAATTTGCCATGACGCTCTTGGAGATATTGTGTGGCAAAGAGGTGATGGAACGAGTGAACGAAGGGGTTCTTGCTCGATTGGGATAGATAGGTGTTTCTAACAGTTCTTTTATAAGAACAGTTAGATCAACGTACTGTCATAGAACGAATAGCTTTCAATATGGCTTTCTTTCGCTTGTCATAGTACTTTTTCTGCCCCCCC
>CAJXGR010000333.1 GCA_913053665.1 uncultured Spirochaetia bacterium | reverse complement strand
CCCGCACACGATCCGATCGTCTGCGACCGAAATCTCGGTCAGTTCGTCGATACGATTAAAACGAATCCAAAATTTGTGAATAGCTGCCAACAATGTCACTCGCCCCTCTCAGAGCAATATATCCTAAAGTTTGAGGATGGAACATACAAAAAGAATCCCCTGTATGACAGATCATTAAGCCATACAGGCCTGAATTGTGCCGCCTGTCACGTTCGGGCTCATCGAAGGTATTCATCCCCCAAAAAAGGCCGTGAAGTCTCTCAACCCTCCTTTATGCCCAAAAAATACCACATTCACGGAGGAGTGATTCGCAAGAAATGGTTTAAGGAGTCTCGCTTCTGTGCACGGTGCCATCAATTCAAAGAAGGGCAAGGGGCCATAAACGGCAAACTCATTGAGAATACTTATAACGAGTGGAAGGCCAGTCCATGGGCTGAAAAGGGTGTGAACTGTCAGGATTGTCACATGCCCAAGCGAAGACATTTATGGAGGGGGATCCATGACCCTGATATGGTGCGATCTGGTGTGAAACTTAAGGTCACAGTGGATTCTATTGATGGTAATAAAGTGAAAGCCAGTATCCAACTGATCAATGAAAGGGTCGGTCATCATTTTCCCACCTATGTGACGCCGGCGGTCTTTATATACGCTAAACTCTTGGACTCTAAGGGAAATACCATCTCCAATACTCTCCAGAAGGATACCATACAAAGAGTCCTGAACAATCAATTAACTGAAGAACTCTCTGACACACGGATTCCCTCGGGCAAGACACATACTTTTGACTATCAACAGGCTTACAGGGGAAATGCGGTCACTCTGGAAGTTCGTGTAGAAGTCCATCCTGACTATTTCTACCTTGACCTTTTTAAGGATAGGCTGAGATCCAATGAAAGTTCTAAGGCTAAAAAGCACTATCAGAAAGCGAAAGATCGTAATCAAAAGAGTCCATACGTTCTCTATAAAGTGAAAATCCCGTTAGCAGGAGATCGTGGTTAGCTGAAAGTTATAATCACTGACACTATCAGCCTGGATCAAACGCATCGAAGTCCGCTGGATTAAGGATAGATCAATGAATAACCATTCTCTACATCACGGGGGGGCTGATCCAGCCTTGCGAATAGTCGCTATGCCCGCCCACACCAATCCTTTTGGGGATATCTTTGGCGGTTGGATCATGTCCCAGGTGGATATTGCAGGGGGGGTGGTGGCAACAAAAAGGGCGAAATGTCGTGTAGCTACCGTTGCCGTTACCGAGTTTGTATTCAAAAAGCCTGTGTTGGTGGGTGACCTTATCAGTTGCTATGCCCATATCCTTAAAGTCGGTAAGACATCGATCACCGTGAAGATTGAAGTTTGTGCCCTACGCAACGATTTAAATGACGATTGTATTAAAGTGACGGAAGCCACTGTGGTCTATGTCGCCATCGGTGACAATAACCAGACTAAAGAGATACCTAAAGAGGATTAGAGATGTGAATATCATCTGTTCTTAAGGTGGATCAGGATTTCGGAGCCTATCCCTTCAGTTCATTCATCCAGATCACTGAGCGGGTCTTGAAATCAATTTCCTTGGACTGGCTTCTTGACGGCTGTGGATGAAATGACTATTTTATTAATTAAACATTAAGGAGCCATCCATGAATCATAATATTATGCATGACACTGAAAAAGAAGAGGAGAAGGAAAAAGGTTCTTCCTCCATGACTGAAAAGCTGTTAAAGTCTCGTAAGATCATTATTTCCAGTGACGTGAACTCAAAGCTGGCCAATCGGGTAATCCACCAACTCCTTCTATTGGAGGAAGATAAGCCGGATGAACCCATTACCATGTTCATCAATTCTCCGGGAGGGGAGGTCTATTCAGGATTTGCCATCTATGATATGATGCAGTTTGTTAAGCCAATGGTCAAAACAGTGGTGATGGGCCTGGCCGCGAGTTTTGGATCCCTTCTATCTACAGGAGCAGCACTTGGCCATCGCTACGCCCTGACCAATGCTGTGATCCTTATTCACCAGCCGCTTATCAGTGGTGTCCTGCATGGAACTGCGTCAGACATTGAGATCCACGCCAATGAGATGATCAAATTAAAAGATCGGATTATTGACATCTATGTTCAAGGGACTGGTAAAACCTATGACGAAATAAAGAAAGATATCAACCGGGATTACTGGATGACGGCTCAACAGGCCCTGGAATATGGACCTAAAAGCTTGATTGATAAGGTAATCACAAGTCTTAAGGATCTTGATTAGAGGCAATTGTATATGTATTAGCCGATTGTAGGGGCGACTCGCCGAGTCGCCCCTACAATCGGCTGTCTTGACAGAAAGGCTTGAAATGGATAGATCCTGATAAAAGCTTTCAGGCAGAAAGAATGAGGTAATTATAATGGTATTTGGAAAACCCGATTTATATGTTGCCCTCTTAATAGCAGGACTGATTCTGACCAGCTGCGACAAAAAGCAGGACAATAAAAAGTCGGATTCATGGAAAAAGGCGTCGACTCAGTCCAGGAATAAAGGGAAAATTCCCTTTAACTATCCAGTTGTTAAATCAATCCATGCTCAGAAGGGAGATTATGTTTTGGCTCCCCTGCAAAGTCTGATCGAGAAAGGCTTTGAGATAGGGGGCAATAAGATTGCTTTTGTCTGGTACGCCGGTCAAGTCATAGAAGCCGGTGAGGGGGAATCCAGGGTTAAACTGTTAACAGGCCAGGAAATGATCATCCCCAATTCCCTCATTCTAAGGATCAAACAAAAGGAAAAGGCTGAACTCAGAGATATTGTCTTAACCTGGCATAAATCCAAAAAGACCATGCAGCGGGCCTATGTGGCTGGAATCGAAGAAAATAAAACCCTCCTGGTTCACTACCTGGATGATAACTTAAATAATCCCAGTATCCTGAGACAACCTACTCATGAGCTCGGTGAAAAGACGTACTACACGCTAACCCAGGAAATGGAACCGGGAACGTCTGTGATATGCAGGAGTCGGGGAACTTATAAGCAGGGAACGTTGATCCATCAAATTGATGGAAAAATACTGCTGGCCGGTTTTGCGGGTAAAATATCCATCCATCCTGAGAATCAATGCACTTCATTGCCTGTCCATATAGCCGCCAAGCCGGGTGATACAGTTTATTTCCCATATTTCGGCCAATTTATCAAAGGAAAAGTCCTTAGGATTCTCCATCATTTGGGTCAATATCTGGTGGAGCATAAGTTTGGCGGGAAAACGAAAAGAGAAAAAGTCCCTTTTGGAGATGTGATTAAATCACTGCCTGAGAGTAAGTCTATGCCTGAGGGTAAACCATTGCCTAAAAGCAAATCTTTACCCAAAAGCAAATTACCTTCCAAGAACAAGTCTCAACCCAATCAATAGACTCCTATATGGCTGGATGAATCAAAGAACAGGGGATTTAAAGACCATCATTTTCTCTTCAGTCATTTCCTTCATGGTGTCTAAAATGCCGCCTATACCTAATCCTGAGCTTTTACGCCCCGCAAAGGGCATCCAGTCCACCCGAAAAGCTGTGTGATCATTCACCATGACAGCCGAAGCATTTAAACGCTTGATGGTATCAAAGGCTACATCAATGTTTTTAGTAAACACCGACGCCTGGAATGAGAATGGGACGTTATTCGCAAGGTCAATAGCCTCCAAACGGTCTTTAAATGGGTATATATTAATGACAGGGCCGAATATTTCCTGGTTTGACACCCGTGATTCTTGAGATGGGTTTAAGATAACAGTAGGCTGATAGCAAGTTTTGCTTAGTTTTTTTCCTCCAACCAGGACTCTACCACTAGACCCGGCTTCCTGAACCCATTCATCCACCCGATTCACTTCCCTCTCCAGGATGAGAGGACCCACCTCTGTCTGATCATGTGTTGGATCACCAACCACAAGCTTTTCTGCTATAT
>CAJXGR010000332.1 GCA_913053665.1 uncultured Spirochaetia bacterium | reverse complement strand
TGTCACCTGTAGAGACGCATGGCCATGCGTCTCTACAGGTGACAGGTTTTATAACTGGATAAGTTAAAATCAGTTTGGTATAGTAAAACTATTGAAATATTTTGGTTATAAGGAAGATTCCAAGGGGAGAACATCTGGTTCACGTGTTTTATTTTTGAACCCTTTAGGCTCTCATAAAATTATCTTTCATAAACCTCATCCAAAACTTGAATTAAAAGAATAGCAAATAAAAGACGTGATCGAACCATTAAAGAATCAAGGGTTGATTGAATGAAAACTGTGGACTATAAAGGGTTTAAAGGCTCTATCGAGTTTAACGAAAACGACGCTCTTTTTCATGGGAAAATCATGGATATTGATGATCTGGTCAGTTATGAAGGGAAGGATGAAAAAGAACTTGAAGAAGATTTTCAAGGGGCTGTTGACGATTATCTCAGAATCTGTGAAAAACTAAAAAAACAAGCGAATATCCTTTAAATTGGAAATCCCGTCCATAAGAAAAAGCTATGTATCTTTTAGGTATTGAAAGTTCCTGCGATGAAAGCTCAGCCTCCATTGTGGAAGATGGCCAGAGAGTTTTATCCAATGTGGTAGTCAGTCAGGTGAAGGATCACGCTGTTTTTTGCGGCGTTGTTCCTGAGATCGCATCCAGGAAGCATTTAGAGACAATCAATGAAGTGGTGGAAGAAGCCTTTCGTTTGGCTCAACTTAAGTATGAGGATATGAATGCCGTGGGAGTCGTGTATAAACCAGGGCTGATTGGATCCTTATTGGTGGGTTTGTCTACAGCAAAAGCCTTTGCCTATCAGTTAGACTGTCCTCTTGTGCCAGTCAATCATATTGAAGCACATCTCTACGCTCCCCACTTAGAATGGGAGATACCCTTTCCCAATATTGGGTTGGTAGTGTCAGGTGGGCATACGCTCCTTACCAAGTCTCATTCCTTTACTGACCATGAGATAATTGGCTCGACTATCGACGATGCC
This sequence comes from uncultured Spirochaetia bacterium, assembly GCA_913053665.1. Classification (GTDB taxonomy): domain Bacteria; phylum Spirochaetota; class UBA6919; order UBA6919; family UBA6919; genus CAJXGR01. Next base: position 2,941 of record CAJXGR010000332.1, on the reverse strand, counting down.
GTGGGTGAGTGCTTCGATAAGATAGCCAAATACTTTGATTTGGGCTATCCAGGTGGCCCCGTCATCGACAAGATCTTCTATAACGGTGATCCAATAGCCTATTCCTTCCCTAAAGCAAAGTTTAAGGGGGATCAGCCGTATCAGTTCAGTTTTAGTGGCCTTAAGTCCGCTGTCATTCATCAAAGAGAGAAGTTTTTAAATGAAAATCATAAGGATACAGTGGACAACATCATTGCCAGTTTCCAGAAAACCGCTATAGATACCCTGATCGAGACTACTTTAAGAGCCTGCAATGATCTAAACATCTCTGATGTGGTGGTTACGGGGGGGGTGTCCTGTAATTCCTATCTCAGAAAGGCCTTTGGGAAGCTTGACAGTATCAAGAGCTATTTCGCTTCTCCTGAATTATCAACCGATAATGCCGCTATGGTAGGCGGTTTAGCCTATCATCTCCTTAAAGCAGGGGTGACAGCCGATCTAAGTTTAAACGCCCACTCAAAGATCGTTAAGAGAGGGAAGGTCCTGGAATAAAATCTGTCCCCTGTAGAGACGCATGGCCATGCGTCTCTACAGGGGACGATTCATAAACCTTTTAGTATAAATCAAGACTCTGGAGGATTCAACGTGATCAAGTGGTTGGAGAAAGTGGGTATCCGAGATCTCACTTACGCAAAGGAAAAGCGTTTCATACTCATTGCCGGGCCCTGTGTGATTGAAGATCCCAAGCAAACGGAAATGATCGCAAAGGAAATACTTGAGGTGATTGAACCCTTGGGCGTCCCCTTCGTCTTTAAAGCCTCTTATGATAAGGCCAACAGGACAAGTATCAAGGGATATCGAGGCGTGGGGAGGGAAACAGGACTGGCTGTTCTCCATCATATCCGTGAGACGTATAAAATCCCTGTTTTATCCGATGTTCATAGTGTGGAAGAGATCAAGTCGGCGGAGAAGGTCCTGGACTTCATCCAGATACCTGCCTTTTTATCACGACAAACTGATCTGATTGTAGAGGCGGCTAAAACCAATAAAGTGATCAATGTGAAAAAAGGACCCTTTCTCTCACCCTACGATATGGGTCATGTGGTTGAGAAAATACGTTCCACCGGCAATCATAAGTTCTTGATCACGGAACGGGGTACAACATTCGGATATAACGCCCTTGTGAACGATTTTACAGGGATTCCCATCATGAGTAATTATGGCCCAGTAATCTTTGACGCCACCCACAGCGTTCAATCTCCCGGTGGTCAAAGGGGACATAGTGGGGGCCATCGTCAATTCATACCTACTCTGGCTCGTGCCGCTATGGCCGCCGGAGCTGTAGGCCTATACCTGGAAGTTCATCCTGATCCTGAGAGATCCCTTTCTGATAGTGCTGTGACCTTTCCACTATCCAAGTTGAAGCCTTTACTGAAAGAGTGTTTAGAGATATACAAGTTGGTAAACCAGTTCCCAAAATGGGAAAAGGGGATTTAGCTAAACGGATTGTGTCCCGATAGGAATCAATGAATATTTGTTTCCATAAAAACATGAATGTACATGACTGAATCCATAGGATAACAATATCTGCCCAGGAAAACGATTGCCATGAATAATCTTAGTCACCCATTTCAAAGAGTAGAACGGACATCTAAATCCATAAGCCGAAGGGCTCAAAAGACAGGACTCTTCATCCTTTTTCTATCCCTCACACTCGTGATTAGCCAATGTGGCAGCAAAAACAGCCGCTCTGTGGATCCTGTAGAAACTAAATCAAAATCCACTTATTACGAAAAAGGACTTGCCTATTACATGAAATCAACCCCTAAAGACTATCTCAGAGCATTCAAGTTCTTTAAGAAAAGTATATCAAAGTCCCCAAAGTTCCCAGAGGCCTATGCAATGATTTCCCTTACCTACTCAAGGATTGGGCAGGTATTTTTCTTGCGGAAAAAGAAACCCACGGCTTATCGCTACTACCAGAGTGCCTTACGCTATGCTTTCTACTCCTTAAAGCTGAAAAAGAACTTGAGTAAAGGATATGTGGCATTAGCACTCTACGCAAGGCAAATGCAGAAACATGATCAGGCTATCCGATTCTCTAAAAAGGCCATCGCCCTTGATCATAGAGAATTTGAAGGCTACGCTATTCTGGGAGACTGCTACCACCCCCTTTTCTTTGATTCCTCCTCTAATTTCAAGAAGAGTTTAAGGTATTATAAAAAGTCTCTCTCCATCTCGCCGGACTTCATTCAAGCCCGCTATAACCTTTCTCTACTCTACTTTTTCAATGAAAACTACAGCGAAAGTCTTGTTCAGCTCAATAAAGCCCTGCAAACAAACCCCGGGATCCCTTCCTTTCACTATTACATATCGCTGTCCCATAAAGGATTGAACCACTACCCACAAGCCCTTTCATCCATCCAAAAGGCCATCGGACTTCATCCACAAAATGCTTATTACTACTCCCTGAAAGGACAGATCTTATATCAGATGGGAGAAGTCTATAAGGCTGTAAGAGCCTATAAAAAAGCCATCTCTCTCAATAGAAATGCCGCTCCCTTCTACTATCACATTGGCTTGGCCTATAACCGCATCAAGCAAAAGCTTTTGAGTATTAGATTTTACAGGAAAGCCATTGAGTTGGATCCGAAATACGACCTGCCCCACTATGCTTTGGCGGTTCTATTGGATCAAGGTGAATGCTATCGATTAGCCATAAAGGAATACACCATCTTTCTTGACCTCACTGACTTCGGAAGCCTTTATAAGAAAGCTGAAAAGAGAGTCAAATACTTGAAAGAGCGATTGAAAGGTAAAACGCTCAAAAGCAAAGGTAATGATCAGGTTGAATGAAAGACGCCGTAAGTCCTACTGAAAGAGGTAATCAGATGACCGAAGCCCTCGTATTACTGTCTGGAGGCCAAGATTCCACCACATGTCTATTCTGGGCCTTAAAGGA
>CAJXGR010000331.1 GCA_913053665.1 uncultured Spirochaetia bacterium | reverse complement strand
GAATCAAGATTGTTATTTGAAACGATACTTTAAAGCTGTGAATCAAGATTGTTATTTGAAACGATACTTTAAAGCTGTGAATCAAGATTGTTATGAAATCCTATGGCCTGCCATAACTTGCATAGATGTTCCAAATAATATTCAATATATTCAAGAAATGGGTGAGTTTGCCAGCAAGTTTTGGAAAGCTTATAACCATGAAAACTATGGGATTCATTATTACCACTTTATTCAGCTAATATTAGAGAGTTATGCAGTCTATCTGAAGCAAAAAAATTCATCGAGTGATATAGCATCAGATGTCAAGCAATTCATTGAAAAGATTGAAATAGGCGAAAAAGAAGATGATTTACTAAGCTATTTGAATCTATCATAGTGATTTTTCTTTACCCGGTGAATTGGGGCTCATTAGTAAATTAATTCTTATAGTCTTCCGATGAATAGATGAAATACTGATTGAATCTATCAAAAGGAGCTTTTGCTTATGATTCGGACAACGAATAAAACTATTCAGATTAATGGGAATGACGTTGAAATAATAAGTCTTTTATGTGATATTGATTATACAGAGCCACGTGATACGGTAAAACATGGCAAATTGATTTCAACCAGTGACCCAACAATAAAGATATTGGGTAAAATCTGTTTTGAAGTAGTTGAGAAGGAGATGTTAGCCGATGATTTGTGGTCTAAAGATGGATCATTGAAGCATTTGACCTGCAAAATGGAGGGTGAAACAGATAAGGGGAAAAAGTTTATTTTAAATGATGTGAGGTTTTATGGAGAACAGAGTATAGATTCCGCTGTTTGTGTCGACTTTATAGTCGAAGGTGAAGTAGAGTACGATCCATACGAATAGGCTTGGAGACTAGTTCCCTTTGTCTATCTTTGTTTTCATCTGTCTGATGAGTTCTTCCATCTTTTGTATCTTGCCCCCAAGAACAGAGGAATCCTGGTTGATAACGGACTTCATTTGGCTTAAGTCCTCTAAGATAGCTTCAGAACCCTTAAGATCCAGGGCTTTCGTCTCCATTTCTTGGATCAGTTTAAGAAGTTCGTCGTAATGAGGAATAAACTCTTCTGTCTCACCGGGGAAAAGGCCTGCTTGTGGGTGATTCATGGTTGAGTAATTAAAGTTGTTATTATGCCCGCACCAATCGCCCATGACCATGACACCGGGAAAAGAAGATGTATTTTCTTCTGTCAAGAACTTAAACTGGCTGTAATGCTTAATTCCCTTCTCAGTAATAGCATAAAGCGTTTTTTCCTTTTTTAACTCATGAATAAAACCTATTTTGATCAATCCCTTAAAAGCTCTTTTGACAGATGCTTTCCCCTCATCCTGATCTATAAAGTCAAAACGTTCCAGGATGGCCTTTTCATCCAGTCCAGAATGAGGATTCTGCTGTTGATACTGGTATAACAACCTTAACATCTTGATTGAGACTTCTTCTGGGCCTAAACTCATTTTCTCTAATGTCTCCTGATAAAACGTGACAAATCTATTTCAAGCTTAATAATAATACGGATCGCCAAAGAAAACAAGATAAAACGGCTATCTAATAATAAACAATAATATTCAAGAAATACTTAGATTTATAATAATATTAATCAAAACGATTATAGTGGCATTCTTTGATACGCCTTGTTTTCACTTCTTTAAGTCGCCTTAATTCCTCATCGGTAAAGGAAACAGACCCTTTGAGTTGATCAATGTTTTCACAGATCACCTCTTTGAGGGCCTTATTGATCCGTTGTAATTGGTCTTCAGTAAAGTAATCCGTAATATTCCGGGACTTCTTCACCTTCTTGATAAGTTGGTAGGGGCGACCCGCCGGGTCGCCCCTACCAACTGTTGCTGTCTTTGACATAGTCTTCCAGAGCTATCCAATGGGATATAAGCTGTTGAATGCGAGAAGCGATGATAATCCTGAAAGCTTCAGTAACAGGCATCTTGTATTCAAGGGCATAGGCCTCGGCTTCAGCAATCCATTGAGTGAGTTCATTACTATCCATTAAACCTTGTCTCCTTCATATTTTCATGAATCCTGTGAGCCAGATTCCCTTTGCCCCTCGCCCGAAACTGACAGCCAAGGTCATAAAGAGGGTTGGAGCCAAGGCTTGGGACGAGAGAATTGTAGAGTTCCTCGGCGTTCTTGATGTTAGACAGCTCATCGATAAACACTCGCCCTGGAAAGCCTTCCACATTGGATATATCGTTGGACGGGATAAAGTAAATAGAGGCGTAATCGTTTCTCACCTTGCTGTCGGGGCCAATAGACGTGAAGGCCAACTCTCCACTGCTCTCGTTATCCCGAATAATCTCGATCTCTGGATAGATCTTCTGGAGGAGTTTCAGGTAGTTTTTAGCGTATCGCTTCGCCCTTAGATACTGTCTTGCAGCGCTCGACGTGTAGAGGGTGTCCACCCCAAGGAAAAGCCCCCGGATCACCGCATCGAAGGCGTTGGTCAATGTCATGCCAATCTGACGGCTCTTGGCACAAGACTTGAACTTGGCGAAATCAAAAAGCCAGGTCCTCTGATACTTGTAAAACGTCCAACCAAAGTCCTCTTCAAGAGAATCCAGGGTCTTGGACAGCTCCTGAGCGTACCAATCCATCGAGACAGGAATCACCTCTTTTGGCTTTTCCTTTTTCTCCTCAAGGCTCTCTAAAAAGTTGGTGATCAGTTCCTTCAAAATCATATCCTGGAAATCGAAATAATGGACGTTCACGTCCTTAAAATGCCGTTCCAAATCGTTCCAAAGTGTCAGGACGAATCAATCGAATAAAGTAATCTCTATTTGTATCCCTGTCTCATAAAAGACTTCGCCTCTGCCGTCATAGCGGGCGCCCCCTTCAGCGTATATAAAGACATTGTCAGACAGCTTTACTTTAAGCCCTCCAGCCCCCCGCACATGCTTGTGACTGCCACCCCCTCTAAGGTAAGCGGTGACCCTTCCCTTGGCCGACTTCTTTTTCTTAAGTCTTTTGTACTCACTCACCCAGTAAGTCAGTCTCTTCAAGAGCCTCTGGATCTTCTTCTCAAGGGCAAGCATCTTTTTCAGATCGTCTTCATTCTTGTCTAAAACCTCTATCAGCCTGGTGTTTAAGTCAGACACCTGTCTTTTAAGACTCTCAATTCTCTTTTTCGCTCTCTTGAGCCCCTTGTAAAGCTCGAGGCTTGCTTTCTCTGTTGAGAAGGCGGTATTCGCGAAGAAGATCATCAATACGCCGATCACAAGGATTTTCTTCATGACTTCCTTCCTTTAATTTATTCTTTTCTTTTTGAGTCTCTTCAAGACGAGCCTTGGTCCGACTTCTCTCGTCCTTGTTGAGCCTCTTTTCCACCTGGATGCTCTTTTCCTCTTCCCGGATGATCCTGTCAGGGACAGCGTCAGGGTCTTGACACGTCCTCATATAGAGGATTAAAACAAGAAGGCCTATATACCATTTCTTCATTTTTAAGGGCCTCCTTCCCCGTAGGGACCGTCCGTAGGGGCAGGCTTGAAACCTGCCCCTACAGACAACCTGTTGATCACCTTCTCGCCTACGTTAGCGGCGAGATAGGCTCCACCAATCACCTGCACCACTTGAACCCAGTCCTTTGGTAAGATCACTCCACCAATCAGAAGAAAGGTGGCAATCATGATCACCACTCCCGACAGGATAAACTTCCTGCTGGAGTGATCCCCTGCCTTTTCTGCCAAAGCTGGATTCACGTCTTTTCTTCCCATCTCTCTTTCATCCTTAGATCAGGTCAAACAAATAACCTAAAAGCTGTACCACATTCTTTTCGCTTAAGCCCTCCACCACCACCAGGGTCACGACAGCGATAATCACCTTCCTGTTCTCTTTTAAAAAATCTCTAATCTTTGTCCACATAAGGGTCTCCTTTAATTTATTTATACATAGCTGTCTGTAGGGGCGG